>JAQVXL010000020.1 GCA_028709235.1 Desulfotomaculaceae bacterium | reverse complement strand
CATAAGATTAATGAAGGTTCATTTAGTTTTCAGCTAAAATTTAGTTGCCTCTGGCAGAGACAAACCTTGCCCTGGTAAAATTTAATAGGTATACTCCAAATATAAGATATTTGTCGAATAAAAGATTAGCTAATCAGGTTTATTTTTGCCAATGGCGGGGGGTGTTTTATGTTCGAATTTAAGTTTTGGGGCCGTATACATTAGTTGATCAGCTAAAGAATGTTGCGAAGGAGTGGTAAGAATGAAGAAAAAGATTGTTATTATACTGTTGACAGTGGCTCTAACCCTGTCACTGGCCGCAACAGCAAGCGCCACCACAGGCGCTAAGATGATCGAAGCTACATACCGCGGGATCATCATTATGACGAACGGCAATGTGGTCACCCCGGAACCCGGTATGGGGGAACCGTTTATTGTCACCAGTGAAGGAAGGACATATGTGCCAATCAGGCTGGCGGCAGAAGCGATGGGACTTAATGTGGAATGGGTGGACTGGCTCAACGCGGTGAAGATCACCGGATCAACTTCTGCGCTTGAACTGGAAGCTGAACTGGAAGCGCTGAAGGCTGAAAATGCCAAATTAAAAGCCCAGTTGGAGGCTTATCAGAATAAGGAAGAAGATCCGGATCTCCGCGACCTGGAAGATGACCTGCTCTCCGACTTCGACGAACTGAGGGACGTGGAGATTGAAGACATCATCCTGGACGGTGACGAAGGCGACGTTGATGTTGAGATCGAAGTCGACCTGGATGACTTCGATGATGAATGGGAAGAACTGACCGACAGGAACATCGAGGGCTGGATTGAAGACCTGGTGGGCGATATTCAGGATGAATTGTCTAAGAACACGTATGTCAGCGGAAAAATAATAGATATTGACAGCGACGACGTTTTAGTTAAATTCAACAAGAACGGTAAAAGCAAGCTCAGGGTAACTTTTTATGACGATGACTACCGGGGCGGTGGCTCAGACGCAGCTGATGTTGAGGACGACATTGAAGGCAGCAGTTATGATGTCAGTGGTTTGGATTTTACCGTGACCGATGTTTCTTACGATGAGGATGATGAAGAAGTCTCGGCTAGACTAACAGCGGATGACGATGTGCTGGATGACTGGGATGATTTAGACTTTGCCCGCGACATAAAGGCGGACGTGATAGATATTGGTGAGGACATTGCGGACACTTTCGATGCCGAGGGCTTTGATGTTACAACCGTGTATATTGATTTCCGGAATGACGATAATAAAAGATTAGACAGTTACAATTATGATGTGGATCGCGGCCGGCTGTCTTAGCCATATTGACACCCAGGCCGGAAACGGTCAACAGGCAAAGTATTGCCATAAGTTTAGCGACTTGCCTGAATTTCTAAATTAACCAGGCAGGGACCTCTCCTAAAGGTTGGGAGAAGTCCTTGCCTGGTTTACTTTCAACCCGGTTAAGCATAGAAAACCAATATATGAATTAATGGAGCTGTACCGCTGGATAGTGAACCATGATGAAGGATGTGAATATAAACAACCAGGCCTTTATAATCAAGGGGGTAACGTCATAGAATTTTTGACCACACGTTCATGTCTTCAAAATCCCCGCTGATGTTACAGTTGTTGATTAATACTCCGTTAAAGCCGTAGCCAGCGCCTGCGAAGACCTTGTTCATCCCGATCGAACTGCTGCGGGCAATGGTATACAGGCACCGGTACCCTTCGTCTTGCAGGCGGGATTCCATCCGGGCCAGGAGACAATTGGCCAGACCGTGCCCTCTCCATCGGGGGAGTGTGGCAAAGTCCGTCATCTCCGCATTTTTCTGGGGCCAGTTAGTTTCTGCTGAAGACGCGGCTACCAGTTCACCGTTATGCCAGGCTGATATATAGCAGACGCCCTTGTCCAGCGTATACTCAATGTAATCAGGGTCGTCAACCGGGAAAGGATACGTGGGGAAAACCCTGCTGAATAACCTGGCCAGGTCTGCACAGTGCTCCCGCTGCGCCCATTTAAGCGTAATGCCGGCTGGCAGGATTCGTTTGCTGGTTTCTGTTTTAAGACCGGAAATTAATTTTTCTGCCAGTTCGATGCTGCTGCTGTTTGAAGGAGTTTGCCTGCTGGCGCTTAGATACCTGGCAAAGACCAGGGTCGGGTCTTCACCCTGATAATACCCGGGAATGGTTGCCTCCAGCTTCATGCTGCTGTCCAAAAAAGCACTTACCCACCTGGCAGAGGACTTGAGCCATATTTTGTCAAGACCCTGGGCCCGGGCCTTTTCCGTAAGAACCTGCGCCATTTCCGCCGCGCCATCCGGCCGGGTCAGGTTAAATCTATTTACTGTTATCCGCCTGTTGAACGGAGATACAAGAATGTGACAGTTAAAGTCGCGGCCTGTAATTTCTGCCTGGCGATCTTGACCCGGCTGCGCCGGAATTTTCATACTAACAGCCATGCGCTTTTCCTTTACCAATAGTACAGCGAGCCTTACGGCGGTTTCCTTCCGGGATCAGGCTGACTATTGGTATATTAGAATCAAGGAGCTTTTGCAGGCCTACCGGTTCTTGTCTGGCATTGGGGTCGCATATGGTACAGGCCGCCGGACAAACAGATTCAGCGTTTTCAGGTTCCTCATAAACACAGATAACCCCTTCGTAATTGCGCAATACTGTTTTTGTATTGGTCATGGACAGCTGGTAATTAGGCAGAACCGGGATCTTGCCTCCGCCGCCCGGCGCGTCCACTACATATCGGGGAATGGCAAAGCCGGAAGTGTGACCGATTAAGGACTCCATGATCTCGATCCCTTTGGCTACAGGGGTACGGAAATGTTCAATGCCGCGTGATAAATCACACTGGTATAGATAGTACGGACGAACACGGTTTTTTACCAGGAGGTGGACCAGTTTTTTCATAATCGTCGGGCAGTCGTTAACACCCCTGAGCAAAACTGTTTGGTTGCCCAGGGGAATTCCGGCGTCAGCCAGCCTGGCCAGGGCCTGTGTAGAATCGGGCGTAAATTCACGGGGGTGGTTGAAATGGGTATTGATCCAGACCGGATGGTACTTTTTGAGCATCTTGACCAGTTCATCAGTAATGCGCTGGGGCATCACTACCGGAGTGCGGGTGCCGATGCGGATTACCTGTACATGAGGTATTTCTCGCACTTTGCGGATGATCCGTTCCAGGCGGGCGCTGGAAAGAATCAAGGGATCTCCTCCCGACAACAGAACATCGCGGATTTCAGGATGTTTTTTAATATAATCAATCCCCCGGCCAATATCCCGATCATTAACACAGGTGTTGTTATCGCCCACTTTGCGTTTGCGGGTACAGTGACGGCAGTACATAGAACACTCATTGGTGACCAGAAGCAGCACCCGGTCGGGATAGCGGTGGGTCAACCCCGGCACGGGGGAGTCAGAGTCTTCGTGTAACGGGTCGTCCATATCGCCCTGCCCTTCAATTAATTCCCGGTAGTCTGGAGTACACTGCATCCGAATGGGGCATCCGGGGTCATCCTTGTTGATTAACGATGCGTAATAAGGTGTAATCGCCATCGGGAAAACATCACTGGCCATTTGCATGCTTTGTTTTTCGTCAGCGGTAAAATCAAGGCACCTGGATAGTCCTTCCACCGACTGGATCCGGTATCGCATTTGCCACCGCCAATCCGACCAGTCCTCATGCTCTTTTGATTTAAGCGATAAGATTTTTGCAGTCAAATAAGGTTGCACCTCCAATTTTATTTTCCCAGGGCTAGCGATGGTAAGGGGTAATTGATTGTGATAATGTTGCTAAATTTGGATAAAATAGGAATAGGGGCGAAAAATAAATGACCGGAAGGATCCGGCCATTATTTAGCAGCCCAATTCTTCTCTTGCACGCCTACGAGGTTAGCTGACGGGTTCGGGCTAGAGATAGCCCTACGGTTTGGCACGACCAAACAGATTCACCCCGAAAAATTGGTTCCCCCGCTTCTTAATATAAGAATTAGGCGCTAAAAACATTTATTTGTTATAAATTACCTGCAACTTATTATATCACATTAAGTTGTCGGTAGCAATATGGAAAGGAGCTGGATTAAAAAATTGCTCAGGGTAAAATACAGGTTCTTATGGGAAATAAAAGATTTTTATGTTATAATAACCGGCGATAATTTTTGTTATATGTGTGAGGTGAAAAGCAATTATAGAGGAGCAGCTGGAACTGCTTGCAGCCGGGTTTAAGGAGTGGTTTACGCCCTGGCGCCTGCAAAATCTATTGAGCGACCTGATCCTGTCCCTGGCCGTATTGCTCGCAACTTATATCCTAATAAAAATATTTTCCGCAATGATCAACAGGTTGCTCAGAGAGCGCGGCATTGACGGCAATGAACAAGAAGCCGGGAAAGGGGCGATTTCTGATCGTTTTATTCGTTCAGCGCGTATTTTGCTGCAGACGCTTCTTCTTTATGGAGGTTATTTTATTGCGGTCATCATTATCCTGGACATCTTTGATTTTAAAGTCATTCCCCCTGACCAGTTGAAGTTTTTTGGAGCTAAAGCGCTGCAAATTATCGGCGTGCTGGTCGGGACCAGGCTGGCGATAAGCTTAGGACAACTGGCAATTAAGCAGTTTTTTGAAAAACACAAACAATACGATAATGATACCATTATAGAAAATCGCCGCACCGAAACCCTGGAAAAATTGCTGCTCAACGTGATTACTTATATCATCTTTTTCATTGCCTTTATTATGGTACTGCAAATATTCAACGTTAATACCAGCGCCATTCTGGCCAGCGCCGGAATTTTGGGCCTGGCGGTGGGATTTGGCGCCCAGAACCTGGTCAAGGATGTGAT
Organism: Desulfotomaculaceae bacterium; assembly: GCA_028709235.1. GTDB lineage: Bacteria > Bacillota > Desulfotomaculia > Desulfotomaculales > Pelotomaculaceae > Syntrophopropionicum. The sequence goes on along the minus strand of JAQVXL010000020.1, from coordinate 31,687 downwards.
TAGCGGGTTCTTCATATTATTTGAGAATCAGTTTAACGTCGGTGACTATGTGGTGATCAACGGGGTGGAAGGTACTGTGGAGGAAATTGGACTGCGCACCTGTAAAATACGCCGGTGGACCGGTCAACTGGATACGATCCCCAACGGGGAAATCACCCGGGTGACCAATTATAACCGGGGGCCGTTGTTGGGCGTGGTAATGGTTGGTATCGCTTACCAGGAAGACATCGATAAGACCATAGCGGTTTTGCAGCAGGAGTGTGAAGCGGCCTTCCAGGAAATAGAGGCAGTTATTGATATGCCACAGGTGCAGGGTGTTACAGATTTAGGTGACTCAGCGGTAAGCATCCGGGTCATCGTGCCCTCCTTGCCCGGGGAAAACTGGCGTGTCGAAAGGGAACTGCGCCGGCGCTTTAAGAAGGCCCTGGACCGGGCAGGTATCGAGGCGCCTTATCCCAGGCGGGTGCTTTACCAGCGGGAGCAAGGAAATCGGGATGAAAAAATTAATAAAGAAAAATGATTCTATGTCAGGTGCGCGCATTATGTAATACTCAGCCAGGCGCAGCAAGAGCGGGTAAAACAGGCAAAAAAAAGAACCGGAAGGCTTTCTTTCCGGTTCTTTTTTCTAGGCTAACTAGCCCAGGACTGCCTTCAGGTCGGCTTCCGGGGTGCTGATCGGCGTGATGTTGAACTTCTCCACCAGGACGTTGAGCACGTTGGGGGAGAGGAACGCAGGCAGCGTGGGACCCAGGTAGATGTTCTTGATCCCCAGCGACAGCAGGGTCAGCAGGATGCATACTGCTTTCTGCTCATACCACGAGATATTGAGAGTTAAGGGCAGTTCGTTTACCCCGCAGTCAAAGGCGCTCGCCAGAGCTACCGCCACCTGGATGGCGGAATAGGCGTCGTTGCACTGGCCCATGTCCATGAGGCGCGGCAGGCCGCCGATTTCGCCGATGTCCAGGTCGTTAAAGCGGTATTTGCCGCAGGCCAGGGTCAGGACGATGGTGTCCTGGGGAGTTTGCTTAACATACTCAGTGTAGTAGTTTCTGCCGGCTCTGGCGCCGTCACAGCCGCCTACCAGGAAGAAATGTTTAATGGCGCCGGCTTTAACTGCCTCGATGACCTTGTCGGCGACGCCCAGGACAGTGCCGTGGGCAAAGCCGGTCATTACTTCCGAGCCGCCGTTAATGCCGGTAAACTTCATGTCCTCGGCCCAACCGCCAAGTTCTAAAGCCATATTGATTACAGGGGTGAAATCTTTCGTCCCGTTAGTGCTCTTAATATGTTTAAGGCCCGGGTAGCCGACGGCGTCAGTGGTAAAAATCCTGTCGGAATAAGAAGCTCTGGGCGGCATCAAGCAGTTAGTTGTATACAGTATGGGCGCCGGGACGCCGTCAAATTCCTTCTGCTGGCTCTGCCAGGCAGTACCGAAATTACCTTTTAAATGCTTGTGTTTATTTAGTTCCGGGTAAGCGTGGGCAGGCAGCATTTCGCCGTGGGTGTAGATATTGATGCCCTTGCCCTCGGTTTGCTCGAGCAGCTGCTTCAAGTCATACAGGTCGTGGCCGGTGATGATGATAAAAGGCCCTTTTTCAACGGTCAAAGGGACTTTAACCGGCGCCGGTTGGCCGTAAGCTGTGGTGTTGGCCTCGTCCAGCAGGGCCATGCACTTGAGGTTGACCTGCCCGAATTCCATGATCAAGTCCAGCCATTCCTCTACGGTATGCTCTTCACCGATGGCGTGCATGCCCTTGTAGAGCCACGCGGTTACTTCATTGTCTTTTTTGCCCAGCAGATGGGCGTGCCAGGCGTAAGCCGCCATGCCGCGCATCCCGAAAAGCAGGGTGGAGCGCAGGGACACCATATCTGTATCGCCCTGCCAGAGAGTTGAGGGGTCCAGGTCAGCCGCGCCTCCCAACTTTTCTTTTTCGGCCTGAATCAGGCTTATTAGTTCGTCAATACGGTCACCGTCAAAGTTAACGTTGGTGATGGTGGCAAAAAGCCCCTGCAGCATCAACGCGTCTGCTTGTCCGCCAGGAGTCTGGTCCTGTGCGGCACGGGCCAGCCCGACCATAGCGCCGGTCAGCTCGTCCTGCTTGTCGGCGATTTCCGGCTTTTTGCCGCACACGCCTACTTTGGTGCAGCCTTTACCTCCCGCAGTCTGTTCACATTGAAAACAAAACATTTTTTTACCCCTCCTTATCTTTTAACGCACTTTATCCATTCGCTTGTTCTGATTCCTCTTATCTTGTTTATTATAATTTCAGTGGCTTACGGGTAAATTAAGAAATCCTTAAATATTTGTTAATAAGCAAGCAAAAGACTATTGCCAACATTAATCGACAATATGGCCGGCTGAAACGGTCCCTAGTCTTCGGCAATATTTCCGTCGGTGGTGACAGTAACTATACTCCAGGGTATCATTTTACCACTGTTGATCAGAGCCTGTTTTACCGAGTTGACAATCCCGCTGCAGCAGGGCACTTCCATGCGCAGCACGGTGACGCTTTTTAGATCATGGGATTTTAATATGCCGGTCAGTTTTTCCGTGTAATCGATGTCATCCAGCTTCGTGCAGCCGATAATTGTGATTTTGTTGCGCATGTAGTCTTTATGGATGTCAGCATAGGCGTAGGCTGTGCAGTCTGCCGCCACCAGCAGGTGGGCGTCATCGAAATAAGGCGCGTTTACCGGCACCAGTTTAATCTGACAGGGCCACTGGCGCAGCTGTGAGGTTGACCGAACAACCTGTACCGGCGCTGCCGCAGGCACTGCTTCTTCTTTTCTTTCGATAGCCCGGGCGTGGGTGCCGGGGCAGCCGCAGGCCAGTGTTGGGGGGGGCTGAGTTTTTTGCGCTGCCATGTATTTCTTTACAGCTTCTTCGTCGAAGGCCTCTGCTTTGCGTTTCTCAATAGTAAGCGCTCCGGTTGGACATTCCGGCAGACATGCTCCCAGCCCGTCACAATAACTTTCTGATACAAGTTTTGCTTTGCCGTCGACCATTTGCAGGGCTCCCTCGTCGCAGGCATCGACACAAAGCCCGCAGCCGTTGCATTTTTCTTCATCGATCTTAATGATTTCCCTGATCATGCAAGCCCCTCCTTATTTTTAAAGATATCCTTGTAACTTTTGTAAGACTATCTTATTGTAGTGAAGTAATTAATGCGGTAACCCTGGTTACCAAAAACGGGGCGTGAAGAAAAATGTTTAAAAAATGGGTCAATGATTTGTCCGCCTGTGAATTATTCAAAAGGATCACCCCGGAAGAACTGAATATAGTGTTTGGCTGCTTGAAACCAAAAGTAAGCGCCTACGAAAAGAATGAACTGGCCGCTGTCGCCGGCGAGAAATTCACTGGACTGGGGATAGTAATGTCCGGCGAGGTGGTAGTGACCAAGGAGAATGCGGCCGGCAACCGGGTCATTATGGCGGTAAAGGGCCCCGGTGAGATGTTCGGAGAAGTATCCGCGTTTTCGGGAGAAGGGGTGTGGCCGGTTTCGGTGACCGCCCGGACAGCCTGCACGGTTATGTTTCTGCCGGCCGGCAAAATCATCGGCAACTGTGAAAGGTTATGCGCCAGTCACAGGCAGCTGATTACGAACATGCTGGAGATCGTTTCCGGCCAGGCGTTGATGCTGCACCGCAAGTTGGAATACCTGACCATAAAGAGTTTGAGGGGAAAGATCAGCACTTTCCTGCTCGAGCAGTTTAATAGGGCGGGCAGCGCTACTTTCATGCTGTCCATGAAACGGAACGAGCTGGCCGATTTCCTGAATACTTCCCGCCCGGCTCTTTCCCGCGAGATGTGCCGGATGAGGGACGAGGGCGTGATCGAATTCCACCGGGATTCGATTAAAATTAAGGAATTAGACGCCCTGAAAAGCATGGCTGAATAAGGCCAAACCGAGGACCGGGCCCCATTGTTGTCAAAAATTAAGAGAAAAAAAAGGAATTACAAATAAATAATTAATTTTTATCGACTATTATTTATAAATAAATAAGAATTCAGGGGGTGAAGTTGTGAACAGGGCAGAACTCGCATGGATGCTTGACGAATTGACCGACAAGGCTACTGTAATCAGGGGCTATGCCCAGATGGCGCTGGAATGCGAGCACCCTAACTGGTCGAAGCAATATATCAATTCAATTATCCAGCAAATCGATAAGCTTAGTGCGCTGAACACTGTAATAGCAGCACTTTATCTTAGCGGTGATGATTACTATAACGATGATAACTATGACTCTGGCTGCAAATCCACTACTTTGAATAACTTGATTTTGCGAGGCAAATACCATTAGCGTCCTTTGTTTGTGACGTCCCCGGCTCTGCCAAATACATAAAGGAATTTTAAAGCCCCAGAAGAAAACCTCTAAACATATGTTTAGAGGTTTTTAGATAGGGTTGATTCTACAGCGGAAGGAGCAGGTTAAAATTAGCAGGTATATTGTTGGAGTTATCGGCGGCGGTGAGGATGTTTTACCGGAAAATTATGATTTAGCCTACAGTTTGGGAGGGTTAATCGCCAAAGAGGGCTGGGTGCTGCTGAACGGGGGCAAAGGGGGATTGTCCTCAAAAAAATAAATATTGCACATTTAATGGAAATCATGTATAATAACATGTGTTTCTTTGAACTCAAGCATTTTTCCGCCACCAGAAGCTTTGACATTAAAGGGGTTATCGCTTTGATCAGCGATTTCCTCTTTGTTTTATATTTAGACACAAAGTGGAAATGATATTAGTAAACATCCAGGTAGTAAAGGGGAAGAGTAAGTAATGAAAACATTCAATGATTTTGGTTTAAACGAACAAGTGATTAAGGCCCTCAACAATATGGGCTTTGAAGAAGCGACACCCATACAGGAACAGTCTGTGCCCCTGGGTTTGCAGGGCCAGGACTTGATTGGGCAGGCCCATACCGGGACCGGTAAGACAGCTGCCTTTGGCATTCCGATGGTGGAGACTTTTAAGGTGGAGCAAGAGCAGATCCAGGGGATTGTCTTAACGCCGACCCGTGAACTGGCCATCCAGGTAGCTGAAGAACTAAACAAAATTGGGCAGTATAAGGGCATACACACGCTGCCGATCTATGGCGGCCAGGATATTCTCCGTCAAATCAGGGCCCTTAAGAACAAGCCGCATATTATTGTGGGGACACCTGGCCGGCTGATGGATCACATGAGGCGCAAGACAGTCCGTTTGCAGCAGGTTAAAATGGTGGTTTTGGATGAGGCTGACGAAATGCTGAATATGGGTTTTATCGAGGATATTGAGACTATTCTCACGGAAGTGCCTGAGGAACGCCAGACCCTGCTTTTTTCTGCCACCATGCCCGGTCCAATCCTGGCCCTGGCCCGGCGGTTTATGAGAAACCCGGAGGTAATCAGAATTGCAGGCAGGCAGGTGACGGTTGCCAACACCGTCCAAAGCTATATTTATGTCGAAGAGAGACAAAAATTCGATGTCTTCTGCCGCCTGCTGGATATACAGGCGCCGGACCGTTCCATCGTCTTTGGCCGCACCAAGCGTCGTGTGGACGAGCTTTTTGAGGCTCTGAGTAAACGCGGTTATTCAGCTGAGGCGCTGCACGGGGACCTCACCCAGTCCAAGCGTGATCTGGTGATGCGGCGGTTTAAGGAGGGCACTATCGAGGTGCTGGTGGCCACTGACGTAGCCGCCAGGGGGCTGGATATTTCCGACGTGACCCATATCTATAACTTTGACATCCCCCAGGACGCCGAGGGCTATGTCCACCGCATCGGACGCACCGGCCGTGCCGGCAAAACAGGTACAGCCATTACTTTTGTGACACCAAGAGAGATGCACCACTTAAGAGTGATTGAAAACATGACCAGGGGTAAAATTGCGCGTATACCGGCGCCCACCATTAAAGACGCTATTGAGGGACAGCAGCGACTGGTGGCGGATAAACTGCTGCTCATTGTAGAAAGCGGGGACACCAGCAACTACAAAGGGTTGGCCGAAAATTTACTGGAAGAAAACGACGCCGTTACCCTGCTCTCAGCAGCTTTAAAGCTGCTTACCAAAAAAACTGACCATACCCCGGTGACACTGACCGAGGAGCGGCCGTTCCGGACCAGGCAGGATAAATCCAGAAAACCCAAGCCGGGCGGATACTCCAAAAGTGGCGGCGGCGGCAGAAAAGGCTACGCCCGTACCGGCGGCGGCCAGCCGTCAAGGGGCAAAAGCAGGTTTGGCGGCTCTTTCAAGCAAGAAAAAAGAGCTTGATCCAATCTGCCGGACTTGCAGATCAGCAAAAATAAAGGTATAATATTTTTTACGTAGTGCACGGAGAGATGGCCGAGTGGATGAAGGCGCACGCCTGGAGAGCGTGTGGACGGGTAACTGTCTCCAGGGTTCGAATCCCTGTCTCTCCGCCAGTAAATAATTTGCCGTGCTAGACGGGGAGGTAGCGGTGCCCTGTACCCGCAATCCGCTATAGCGGGGTTGAATTCCTGCCCGAGGGTTTAGCTTGTGGGGTCCGACTGCCGTAAGGAGCGTTGACGATTGGGTCTCGTGCGACGGAGTTTCCTGAACCGTGTCAGGTCTTGACGGAAGCAGCACTAAGGGAAATACTCCGGGTGCCGCGAGGGCGCCTGGTCTGAGCCACCTGCGGTTGTATCGCCCGGAAGTTACTATTCGAAGGCAGGTGCACGGCTTGATTTTCAGAACCGCCCCGGGGCTTTCCGAGGCGGTTTTTTGTTGTGTATTGTTTTACTCGGGTTGAAATTATTTAACAGGAAATGTGTATTGATCGACGAAATATAAAGGTAAAATATAGCGTAGACAGGTAAGAAAGGAAATTTCCATGACCTATCTGGCTCTCTACAGAAAATGGCGTCCCCAGACATTCGGGGAAATCATCGGACAGGAACATATCGTCCGGACGCTGAAAAACGCGGTTGAGTCCGGCCGGACCGGCCACGCCTATCTTTTTTGCGGCACTCGCGGCACGGGCAAAACCACGACTGCCAAGGTGCTGGCCAAAGCTTTAAACTGCCTGGAGCGGGACGGCGCTGAACCGTGCAACCGCTGCGAGAACTGTAAAGGTATTACCGAAGGGCTGGCCGTTGATGTTATTGAAATAGACGCTGCCTCCAACCGGGGCATTGACGAGATCAGGGATTTAAGGGAGAAAATAAAGTTCGCGCCAGCTGTGACCAGGTTCAGAGTATATATCATCGATGAGGTCCACATGCTTACGAATGAGGCCTTCAACGCTCTTTTGAAAACCCTGGAGGAACCGCCGCGGCACGCTGTTTTGATCCTGGCCACCACTGAGCCCCACAAGGTGCCCCTGACAATATTATCACGCTGTCAGCGTTTTGATTTCCGGCGTATCGAGCCGGCAGATATCATCAGGCGGCTGAGCGAGGTTGCCGCCGGCGCCGGCCTGGAGGTGGAGGAGGAAGCCCTGTGGTTGATCGCCAGGGCGGCTGAAGGCGGCCTGCGTGACGCTCTTAGTATCCTGGACCAGGGAGCGGCTTTCGGGGAATTAAAAATAACCGCAGCTGATGTGCATAATATTCTCGGAACAGTTAAATTTGACGCTCTAGACAGGATGGCCGGCCACCTGGCTGCCGGTGAAACAGGCCCGGCCCTGAGCCTGGTTGCCGATCTTACATCTGAGGGAAAGGACCTGCGCTTTTTTGCCAGGGAAATGGCTGGATATCTGCGGGCGCTGCTGCTGGAAAAGATAACGCCGGGTTCTGCCGCCCGGGAAGCCTGGGGGGATCCCGACATGATCACAGCAAGGGCGGCGGAGTTTTCTATGGCAGGCCTGCTACGCGCGGTGGAGATTATGGCGGGCGCGGAGCAGGAGATGAAATGGAGCTCCCAGCCTGGGATCATCCTGGAACTGACTCTGGTCAAAACCAGCCGCGCCGGGGTGATAACCGGCGAGTCCTCATTATTAGCCCGCCTGGAGGCAGTGGAGGAAAAACTGCAGTCGCTGGGCCAGTCCTTACCGGAAAAGGCCGTAGCAGCGCCAAAGTCTGCGCCGCCAGCAGGCAAACCTGGCGGGGAGTCCGCCTCTGCCGGGCCTGGGCAAACAAGCTTATCGGGGGAAACCAAAAAGAAACCTGCTGAAAAAGGTGAGAAATCAGATCAGCCGGCGCTTGGCGATATATCCCCAGACCGGGGCAGGCTCCCGCAAGATTTAGGCCCTGGTTCCCCGGAAGCTGAAACAGACCTGGCCCGGGTTAAAAATTCCTGGGGAGAGATAATGAATACGATCCGGCGGGAACGCCTGCCTCTTTACTATAATTATATCAAGGCACAGCCGTTGGCCCTGCAGGGGAGCAGCTTGGTGGTCGGGTTCCCGGAGGGCGAGGACCTGGCCAGGGAAATGGCTGACCTTCCGGAACAAAAAAAGTACCTGGAGAGCCTGCTGCAAAGATTTTTTCAGGGAGAATGGCAGGTTTCCTTTAAATCTTACCGCGGCAAAATTGAAACGCCCGGGCAGAAAAATGGGCACGGGGATAAGGTGCTGGATGTAAAAAGGCGCTTCGGGGGAGTGGAAATTACTCTGGATGAAGAAGAGGAAGGCTCTTTATTTTAACTATATTAAAGGGGGAATTAAATGATGGGCGCCAATATGAACAAAATGATGAAACAGGTCCAGAAAATGCAGCAAGAAATGGCGAAGCTGCAGGAGGAGTTGGGTGAGCGCAGGGTGGAAAGCACCGCCGGAGGCGGGGTGGTGAAAGTAATTGCCAACGGGAAAAATGAAATTATTTCAATAGAAATCAAACCGGAAGCGGTGGACCCGGAAGATGTGGAAATGTTGCAGGATCTGATTACCGCCGCGGTTAACGAGGCCTTGCGGCAAGCGCAGGATATGGTATCCCAGGAAATGGGCAAGATTACTGGTGGTCTGAAAATACCCGGTATGTTTTAAAATGAACTATTATGCCAAAACGGTGGCCCGGCTGATCGACCAGTTGTCCAAACTTCCTGGTATCGGCCCCAAAACAGCTCAGCGCCTGGCTTTTCACCTGCTGGTAGCGCCGCTGGAGGTAGCTGAGGACCTGGCCGGGGCTATTGCGGAAGCGCGGCGGACAGTCCGCCACTGCCAGGTGTGCGGTAATTTTACTGACAGCGACCGCTGTTTTGTCTGCAGTGACGGGCGGCGCCGCGCCGACGTCATCTGCGTGGTGGAACGCCCCAGGGACATTGTGGCGATGGAGAAGGCCAGGAGCTTTAAAGGCCTGTATCATGTACTGCACGGGGCCATCTCGCCGATGGACGGTGTGGGGCCGGAGCAGCTGCGCATCAAAGAATTGATCAGACGCCTGGAAAGCGGTTCTGTAAAAGAGATTATCCTGGCCACCAATCCTAACGTGGAAGGGGATGCGACAGCCCTCTACCTGGCCGGCCTGATTAAGCCCCTGGGCATTACCGTGACCAGATTAGCCCACGGGCTTCCTGTGGGCGCTGACCTGGAGTATACAGATGAGATGACCCTCAGCAAAGCGCTGGAAGGCAGGAGGGAAATGAAATAGGAATATTTTTCATCCGGGGCCATATAATGGTTTAAGGGGAGGTGCCTTGGCCTTGGAATGGAAATTAGTTATTGTTGCGGTTGCCGGGCTTTTTGGACTTTATCTGGTCGGGTCTGCTATATTTCGCCCGCTGCGGTTTCTTATTCGCCTGGCTGCCTGGGCTTTGCTGGGGCTTGTGCTGCTGGCGGCAATCAACGCGCTGTTCGGTCAGTTCGGTTTTCATATCGCCATCAACCCCGCCACAATACTGACAGCAGGCCTGCTTCAACTGCCTGGCGTGGTGCTCCTGGTGCTGCTAAACTGTTTTTTTATGGGTTGATAAAAATACCAGGTTGGAGAGAGAGTATACCTTTTGATTAAGTGTTAATTAACCATTGATACCTTCTGGTATTGAGCCCATTGGCCTGATCAGGCGCTAAGAATAATAACAGGAAGCAGGGAGAAGTATAGAAGGAAGAGTGATGATGCTCATCCATCTTACCAACCTGCTTTTTTGCTTTTTCAAGGGGTTTATGCTTAAAAAATAGGGAGACAAGCATACTAATGACAGACCGGATCGTGGAAGCTTATATAGGTGAATATGCCTCGGGCAAAAGTGAAAGCGCCATCAATCGGGCCCTGGAACTGACCCGGCAGGGCAGGAAGGTTAACCTGGTTGATTTAGACCTGGTTGAGCCATTTTACACCCTGCGCCCCCTGCAAAAAGAACTGTCCAGCCTGGGGCTGGATGTGATCGCCTGGAAAACCGAAGAAACCCTGGGGCTGGGCGAGGCCGGCACGGTGATCAAACCGGCGGCGCGCTGGGCGCTGAGGCGCGAGGGAGATATTATCCTGGATATCGGTTACGGGGTGGAGGGAGCCAGGACCCTGAACCTGTTGGAGGGCGCTGTGCGAGATCCGGATCTAAAGATTTTTGCGGTGATAAATGTATCTCGGCCGATGACGGCCAGTGTCAAAGATATTGTGGCGGAAGTCAGCGCCATGGGGCGGGTGGACGGTTTGGTCAACAACACTCACCTGGCGGGGGAAACTACTGTGGAATTGGTGCAGGCCGGAGCCAGGATAGTGACTGAAGCTGCGGCTATGCTTGGCTTGCCGGTGGTGGCCACCCTGGCTGACACAAAACTTGCCGAAATAATAGGTCCGGCAGATTGTATGGGCAACCCGGTTCGCCCCCTGCAAAGATTTATGCCAAAAGCGTTCTGGTAATGCTGGAGGAGGGATTGAATGTCAGAGGAACTTGTTATAGAGGAAAAAAGGGTATTTATGACCGGAAATGAAGTGGTGGCCTGGGCGGCGCTGGCTGCCGGGGCGGATATTATGTACGGCTATCCAATTACGCCGCAAAACGAGGTTATGCATTACTGGAGCAGGCTTGCTCCTAGATACGGAAAGAATTTCCTGCAGACGGAAGATGAGCTATCCGCCGGTTTTGCCACTGCCGGCGGAGTGATGGCGGGGCGCAAGGCTTTTACAGCAACAGCGGGCAGCGGCAGTGTATTGATGCAGGAGCCCATGGCTATGGTTGAAATGATGAGATTGCCTACCGTAACAGTGGTGCAGCAGAGAGGCGGCCCTTCTACCGCAACGGTGATTTACTCCCAGCAGGAAGTAGCCCTTACAACAATGGGCGGCAACGGAGAAGGAATGAGAGTGGTTTACTCCACGGCGGGGCACCAGGATCTTTATGACTACACGATTAAAGCTTTTAACTCAGCCTGGAAATACCGTTTTCCCGCCTTTGTGCTGGGGGACGGCTACCAGGCTAAAATGCGTGAACCGCTGACAATTTATGAGCCAGAAAAGCGGGGGATCACCCTGCTGGAGCCGGAGCCCTATGTGGGCAGGGAAGGAAAACCCGGCCAGGACAGGCCTCCGGCCCAGTACAGGAACACCTATAACCTGGAAGAAGAGCTCTATGAAAAATTGATGAGTGATATCAGAGACTTTGAAAAAATTTCCGCCGAAATAGCGGAATATGAGTCTATGCATACAGAAGGGGCGGAGCTGGTGATTATCGCTCACGGCATTGTTTTCCGGGCGGTCGGGGAAGCTGTCAGCAACCTGCGTGAACAGGGTTTGCGGGTAGGCGGTTTCCGGCCGGTCACGCTGCGGCCGCTGCCGGCTGCCCAAATAAAGGACCTGGTGGCCGGGGTGAAAAAGATTCTGGTGGTTGAGTCTGCTTACGGACAAATGGCCAGGCTGCTGAAAGAGACAGCCTGTGGCGCCCCCTGCGAAATACATACTATGTTTAAGCCTGGTGTCGGCATCGCCGCCGAGGAAGTTGAAGAAAAAGCAAAGGAAATATTGCATAGCCAATAAAGAATGATTAGCACAGGAATATGGGGGGTTACAATGCAAATTGCGCCTGTAATGCCAAAATCGTGGCGGGTTGATAACAAACCGCATAAATTTTGTCCGGGTTGCGGCCACGGGTTGATTTTAAAATGCCTGGGAAAGGCCATTGACGAACTTGAAATCCAGTCCAGGGTTATCTATGGGTGTGATATCGGCTGCTCCCTGCTTTCCTGGGACTTTTTTAACCTTGATACAGTGCAGGCTCACCATGGACGCACGACCCCGGTTATGACCGGTATTAAGAGAGCCAGGCCGGAGTTGCTCTGCATAGCTTATATGGGTGACGGTGGGGGATACTCAATTGGCGTCCAGCACTTGGTTGGTGCAGCCATGCGCAATGAAAAAATAACGGTTATTGTCGCAAATAATACCCAATATGCCATGACCGGCGGCCAGTTGGCTCCTACCACACTGCCGGGCCAAAAAACAGAAACTTCCCCCTACGGCCGGGATCCCGGCGCCACAGGAATGCCGTTCCAGGGAGCGGAAATGATTTCTGCTATTGCGGCGGATGGAGCATATGTAGCCAGGGGCAGCATTTCTCACCTGGCGCAGTTAACCGGTTTTTTAAAAAAGGCCTTAAAAAACCAGATTGATGGTCATGGTTTCTCCTTTGTCGAAGCGCTTTCAGCCTGCCCCACCAACTGGCGGACCGATGCGGCCGGGACATGGGAGTTCATTGAAAAAGACATGGCCGGGTACTTTGAAAGAGGAGAAATTAAAGTCCCGGGGCAAAAGGAGGCTACGGCAGATGCCTGAAACTACACGGATGGTTTTGGCCGGTGAAGGCGGCCAGGGGGTCCAGGCCATAGCTGAGATTCTAGCCGAGGCCGCTAATGAAGAGGGCCGGCAGGCTCTTTACATCCCGAGTTTTGGGGTAGAGCAAAGGGGCGGTGTCTCAGTTGCTTTTCTGCAGATCGGCGATCATGCTATAGGCTCACCCAAATTTCTCCGGGGTGATGTTGTAGCGGCTCTAAGCGACCGTGCGGTACGCCGTATAGCACCATACGCCGGACCGGAAACCACCTTTATTTACGACAGTGCAATGGAGGGCGTGGCGGATGACCTGCCCAGGAACGCTGCCAGAGTTATGCCGGTACCAGCCATGGAGGTAGCAAAAAAAGAATTTCAGCCGCGGGTTTATAACATGGTAATAATGGGAGCGCTAATCGGTGCTACCGGGATTATTCCTTTGGACAGGGCCAAGACTGCTTTGGAAAAAAAATTAGGTTACAAATTTGAAAAACGACCGCAGCTGCGGGAATTAAACTTCAGAGCGCTGGAGCGCGGCATGGAATTGGGCCGCGGCGGGATGGGAGGAGGCTTAAACTAATGTCACTGCAGTTTAAAGGCAAGACGCTGGAGCTGGAAAAAGGTTTTTGGACCTTATTCCCCGGTCTTTGTAAAGGTTGCGGCCTTTGCGTTGAGAAATGTCCGGTTGACTGTATTGATTGGAGCGATGTTTTGGGGGTTTACGGCACCCCTGCGGTGGAGGCCGACAATAGGTGTATCGCCTGTGGGATCTGTCAGAACGTTTGCCCCGATTGTGCCATTAGGATAGATAAGAGGAAAAAGCTAAAACACTAACTTGTTTATTTTGCCAGAGGGCGTTTTTCACCAAACTCCGGTTCAATGCATATTTTTATAATACAGTAATATTAATACGGGCGGTGAAAAGCAAATGGCTGCTGAATCGCAAGACTGCATCTTGTGCCGGCGGTCCTGTCTGGACGGCAAGCAGGGCCTTTACGTGAGAGGATGCCATATATGTCGGGACTGTGAGGAGAAAATAATATCAATTGCCATAGATGATCCCATTTATCAGATATATATAAAAAAATTAAAAAAAATCTGGTCCCAGGCTGGCTGACTCATTTGCCAGCTTTAATTTTTTTTGGGCCAGCCGGATATGCCGGTGCGTTAGTTCAATATCCTGTTTAATCAGGTGGAGTGTCGCAGGCGCTATACCGGTTTTAGCAGTGATTTCCTGGTCTGGAATACCGTGTTTCCACGCCCTGATCAACCTGCCCACATTAGTCCGGTATTTTTTTGACAGCTCCTTTTCGTCCACTTGCCACACCTTATCTTTCGTCACATTAATCCTCCTACAAAAAAATATTTTAGTTATTTTAGCCGCTAATCCGACATCTATAATGTTAGACTGATGGGAATATTGGAGGATGTAATTGGTAATGTCAAGCATGTTATGATAAAATTAAGGATCAACATTAATTGTATTGTTTATAAAATTTTTCCGGGGGTTATTTTTTGCTTAACGACCAGCGCAGTGCCCCGCTTTTTGCAGCTCTAATAAAACACGCCCGGCAAAACCCGGCTGGTTTTCATATCCCCTGCCACGGACAGGGCCGGGGACTGCCGCCTGAATTAGCCACACCTGGGGGACAATCCTTATGCGCTTTAGACCTGACCGAATTGCCTGGGCTTGATGACCTGCACAACCCCACCGGACCGATAGCCGCAGCCCAGGAACTGGCGGCAAAGGTTTACGGTTCTGACAGGAGCTTTTTTATTGTTAACGGTACAACAGTGGGGATCCAGGCCTTGATTACCGCGCTGGTGCGGCAGAAGAAAGTGATTATATCCAGAAACGCTCACCGCTCAGTGCTGGGCGGCCTGGTCCTTTCCGGCGCTGACCCGGTTTATGTTTTACCTGATATTATTCCTGGTTTCGAAGTTGACTGCGGTGTAACGCCTGCAGTGATCCGGCAGGCGCTGGCCGCTAGCCCGGAAGCCGCGGCGGTACTGGCGGTGCGGCCCAATTATTACGGGGTGACGGGGGATCTGGGCGGTATGGCCGGGGCTGCCCATGCAGCGGGTATTCCAGTACTGGTAGATGAAGCGCATGGCGCGCACCTGCGTTTTCACCGTGATTTGCCCCGGGACGCTATGGAGGCCGGGGCTGACGCCTCAGTCCAGAGCACCCATAAACTGGGCGGCTCACTGGGGCAGAGCGCCGTGCTGCACCTGCAGGGCGCTCTCGTGGATACTGATGCCGTCGCCGCAGCCCTGCGCCTGCTGCAGACCACCAGCCCTTCTTATCTTCTGATGGCTTCGCTGGACCTGGCCCGGCGCCGACTGTCGCTGCAGGGCGGTGAGCTGATGGAGAGAGTACTCTGCCTGGCGCAAAGTGTGCGGGCCAAGCTGGCCGGGAGCGGAAATTTGCGTATTTTAACCGCTGACTGCCTGCCCGGGGAGAACTGCGCCCTGGATTCCTCAAAACTGGTGATTTCAGTGCGGGACTTGGGGCTGACTGGCTACCAGGTCAGCCAGCTGCTGGCTGCGCGTTACCAGGTTTTTGTTGAAATGGCGGATTTCTATAATATAGTGGCTTTTATATCCACGGGCACTACCCCAGAAGACTGTGACAGGCTGGTGGGAGCGCTGCAGGACATTGCCGCCAGGGATAAACTGTCGGTGTTGCCGCCGCAGCCCGCGGCGCCATCATTATATAAAAGGATCATGAAACCGCGTGACGCCTGGTTTGCCCGGTCAAGAAAAGTGCCCCTGGCGGGCGCCAGGGGGGAAATAAGCGCAGAAGTTGTGGCGGTTTACCCGCCCGGCATCCCCGTGCTGAATCCGGGAGAAGAAATAACCGGTGAAATATATGAATATCTGCTTTTGGTAAGCAGGTTAGGACTGGCCTGCCAGGGGCCGTCCGATCCTACATTAAAAACAATTAAAATTGTGGTAGAATAGCAGTATAAAGTCGTATGGGTTTGGGCGGCAACCGTTTTCCGGCTCCTGCCCACGCTGGAGGAAGGATTTTTTTGATGAGAGGCAAATTTATTGTTATTGAAGGAATAGACGGCTCCGGCAAGACCACTCAGCTGCAGCTGCTTGGTGATAAACTAAAGGCCCGCGGGGTCCCGGTTCTGCATACAAGGGAACCCGGCGGCACCCGGGTAGGAGAAACAATCAGAGAAATTTTGTTAAGCCCTGCCTCCAGCGATCTGGTTCCCCGGGCGGAAGCCCTTCTTTACGCCGCGGCCAGGGCGCAGCATGTGGCCCAGGTAATAAGGCCGGCCCTGGCGGCGGGCCAGATCGTGCTTTGTGATCGTTTTCTGGATTCCAGCCTGGCCTATCAGGGATTTGGGCGCGGCATAGATATCAATTTGCTGGAAAGAATTAACGAGCCGGCCACTGGCGGGCTGGTTCCGGATCTGACCATTGTCCTTAAATTTTGTGCTGAAGACGGCCTGGATCGGATCAACAAGTCCGGCCGGTCTTTTGACCGGATAGAACGCGAAACAAGGGCATTTCACGCCAAGGTAGGAGATGGATACCTGGTTCTGGCCGGGCGTGACCCCGGCCGTTACAGTGTTATTGATGCCAACAGGCCGGCAGAACAGGTGCATCAAGATGTCATGACGGCGGCAGAAGGAGTTCTAAATGAAATTCTTACAGCAGATAGTGGGGCATAAGCAGTCAATCAAAATATTAAATAAAGCAATTTCCAGCGGGCGAGTGGCGCACGCTTATCTTTTTGCCGGACCCGAGGGAGTAGGCAAGGAAACAACCGCTATGGCCTTTGCCAGGGCTCTGCTTTGTTCCTGTCCGGCAGGCGGGGACGCCTGCGGCACTTGTCGCGAGTGTCGTCAGCTCAGCAGCGGCAACCACCCCGATTTTTACCTGGTAGAGCCGGCCGGCGCATCTATTAAAATTGAACAGGTCAGAGAAATACAGCGCCGGGTTCCTTACTGTTCTTACCAGGGCGGGCGAAAGATTTATCTGATCCGCCAGGCGGAGGCAATGACCGCAGAGGCTGCCAACTGTATCCTCAAAACACTGGAGGAACCTCCCAGGGACACGGTTTTCATCTTGCTTTCAGCCCGGCCCCAGGTGCTGCTGCCGACCATACTTTCCCGCTGCCAGGCCCTTTATTTTAAAGAGATGTCAGTGCCAGATTTAATCCGGGGGCTGGTTAGCCTGAATGAGATGCCAGAGGAAGAAGCCCGTTTATATGCTTCGCTGTCAGGCGGCAGTATGGGCAGGGCCCTGTCTTATGCCTCCGGCGCGCTGATGGCCGACAGGGACGCAGCAAATGCCCTGGCCGGGGCGCTCTGGCACGGCGGCCCCCTTGAGTCCGTGGAAATGGCGGAAAAAGCCTCTGAAAGCAAGCCGAAGGCCATTTTTACGCTCGATACGCTGGCCTGCTGGTACCGCGATCTGCTGGTATGGCGGGAAGCGGGGGAGGCGGGCAGTTTATTCAACACCGACCGGGTGGATACTATAAAAACGGAAGCGGCACGATATGATACCGGCCGCATTTTGGCAATAATAGAGGAAATCATGTCAACAAAAAGAAAAATAGAGGTTAACGCCAACACCAGGCTGGCCCTGGAGACGCTGTTTCTGCGGCTGAGCGGCGGCTTTAGCCAACAATGCTAATACTAGAAGATACCGGCCGGCCGGAACTAACGGATGAAGCAGGTATTTGAGGAGGTATACATAATTGGGGATAAAGGTCGTGGGAATTCGATTTAAAAAAGCAGGCAAAATTTATTACTTTGATCCTGGAGATATTGCGCTCAAAAAGGAAGATGGCGCTATTGTAGAAACAGCCAGGGGCTTGGAATTCGGGCTGGTAGCAATCGGGCCTCGTGAGGTGGAAGAGAGCGAGATCGTCGCCCCGCTGAAAAAGGTGATCAGAAAAGCCACCGACCAGGATGTCAGGCAACTGGTAGCCAATAAAGAAAAAGAACAAAGCGCTTATCAGATCGGTTTAGAGAAAATAGCGGCCCACAACCTGCCCATGAAGCTTGTGGGTGTGGAACAAACTTTTGACGGCAATAAAATAATATTTTACTTTACAGCAGACGGGCGGATTGACTTCCGGGAACTAGTCAAGGCCCTGGCCGCTGTTTTTAGGACCCGCATCGAACTGCGGCAGATCGGTGTACGGGATGAAGCCAAAATGATCGGCGGGCTGGGCTGCTGCGGCAGGGAGCTCTGCTGTTCGGTATGGCTTTCGGACTTTGCATCAGTTTCCATCAGGATGGCCAAAGAGCAGAACCTGTCCTTGAATCCCGCCAAAATATCAGGAATTTGCGGCAGGCTGATGTGCTGTCTTAAATATGAAAACGAGTCTTATGAACGGGCCAAAGAAGACTTTCCCCATAGCGGCAGCATAGTCGACACTCCTGATGGTGAGGGCAAGGTGATCGGTACTAATATATTCAAGAACACAGTTAGTGTTGAATTAAAAGAAACTAAAATTGTACAAGAATACCAGCGCGCGGATATAACAGCAAAGGAAAAAAAGGTTAAAAGCTGTGGTGGCTGTAAAAAAGATTGCCCCACCCAGGCCACCCAGGCAGGCGAGGAGACTATTTGATGCAGTATTTATATAAAACCACAAAGGAAATGGAAATTAAGCTGCACGCCCTGCTGGCAGAGGTGCAGGAATTAAAAAATAAAGCGCGGGAAATGGAGGAGGAGAACGTCCGTCTGCGGAAAGAGCTTGCCGCCATTTACCGCGCGGGGTTGGGTGAAGGAACCAATGACGGGGGGGCCGGCTTGCAAAGAGGGTTTTTTAACCTGCTAGGGCTGTACGACCATGAATTCCATATCTGCAACATGTATTTTGGGCGCAAAAGGACCGGCGATTGTCTTTTCTGCATGGCCTTTCTAAGAAAAGAACAGGAACCTGCAGTTCAGGCGGAAACAAATATACAGGATTAACAGTTCACGATTGACGACCGAATAGGAGGGTGAGCCAAAACAATTGACTGAGGATACGAAGGGAACACTTTATCTCTGCGCGACGCCCATCGGCAACCTGGAGGATATCACCCTCAGAGTCCTGCGGATATTGCGGGAGGTCGATCTGATTGCCGCGGAGGATACCCGCCATACCCGTAAACTCTTAAGCCATTTTCAAATTCACACACCGCTGACAAGTTATCACCGGCACAACTGTAAAAAAAAGGGGGAACAGCTCTTGCGCCTGGTGTCAGAGGGTAAGAATATTGCCCTTGTCTCTGACGCGGGTATGCCCGGCGTTTCCGATCCCGGCGTGGAATTGGTAGCTGAGGCTGTGAAGAAGGGCTGTGCAGTGACCGCGGCGCCTGGACCCAGCGCGGCAGTTACCGCCCTGGTGGTCTCGGGGCTGCCTGTGGACTCCTATGTTTTTGCGGGATTTCTTCCCGCAGCCAAAAAAGCCCGGGCGGAGAAATTGAAAGAGTTATCCCGCCAGCAGTGGACCATGATCTTTTATGAAGCCCCGCATCGGATGAAAGAAACACTGGCCATACTCTTACAAGCGCTGGGCAACCGCCCGGCCGTCGCAGCAAGAGAACTGACTAAACTACACGAGGAAGTGATCAGAGGGTCTTTAGAAGACCTGGTGGATCATTTTAATACAGTCGAACCAAGGGGCGAATTCACTCTGGTTGTGGCCGGGGCGCCGCCAGCAGAAATCCCCTCCGAACAGGAGACCGCCTGGCGGCATATCGGGGCGGCGGCACACGTTTTCAGGCTGGAAGAGGAAGGAATAGAGCGGAAAAAGGCCATCCAGGAGGTTGCCCGCCTGCGCGGCCTTCCCAAAAAAGATGTTTACCGCCTGGTGGTTGAGGATAAAAAGTTTAAAGAAGTCTAAAAAAAATGAGAGATCAAATCTCTCTTAAAATATTTGTCGAACAACTTTAGATTGCTTTGGATTTTTCAAACATTTCTTCGGCACATTCGCGGCAGACCAATTTGTTTTTGTAATTTTGCACTTCGGAAGCATTACCGCAGAATACGCAGGCAGGCTCATACTTTTTAAGAATAATTTTCTCGGCGTCGACATATATCTCAAGTGCGTCTTTTTCGTCGATTCCCAGTGTGCGTCTCAATTCAATGGGAATGACCACCCTGCCGAGCTCGTCCACTTTTCTGACAATACCTGTTGATTTCAACATCTATCCCTCCCTTTCAACAAACTTCGACAAATATATAAAAAAATTTACAAGTAAATGGTACCAGTAATTCCATTAAGAGTCAAGATATTTTTGTAAATTTCTACAATATACTTCTAATAATGTCGACAGCTTGACAAGGCCGCCCGATTAAGTTAAAATCTAAAATAGTGAATTTTTAACAGAATGAAAAGCTATGAAGGGAAGAGTAAGCCAGTCGAATTATCCGGGCAGCGAGCGGGGGCAGGTGGAAGCCCGCCGGATTAAGTTGGCCGAATATGGCCCCGGAGCTGCCCTGCTGAATAACAGTAAGCAGGGCCGGTATTAGCCCCGTTAACTGAGCTTGGGTATCAAGGAATTTTCCCCGTACCTGTTAAGGCCGGCGCCGCAAGGTTTCGGTAAAAAAGGGTGGTACCGCGAAAGTTAAAACTTCGCCCCTCGGAAAACAGGGGGCGGGGTTTTTTTGTTTTAATTAAGGTTACAGATTTGATTAAGGTTACAGAAAGGAAGGAAAAGCATGAGCAAGGGGACATTCTACATCACCACACCGATCTATTATCCCAGCAGCAACCTGCACATCGGGCACGCTTACACTACTGTGGCGGCGGACGCCATCGCCCGCTTTAAAAAGATGACCGGGTACAAAACACGTTTTTTAACTGGTTCCGATGAACACGGACAAAAGATTGAGCGGGCGGCCAAAGCCGGCGGCAAAACACCACAGGAATTTGTGGATGAGGTTGTGGCCGGCATTAAACACCTCTGGGGGAAGTTGGAGGTGGATTACGACGACTTTATCCGAACCACCGAAGAGCGCCATAAAAGTGTGGTAGCGGCTGTGTTTCAGCGGTTGTACGACCAGGGAGATATATATAAAGCCAGTTATGAAGGATGGTACTGCACGCCCTGCGAGGCTTTCTGGGCCGAAAGCCGGCTGGAAGACGGCAATTGCCCGGACTGCGGGCGCCCGGTGGAACTGCTCCAGGAGGAAAGTTATTTTTTCAGGATGTCCAAGTATGCCCAGCGGCTGCTGCAGCATATTGAAGAACACCCGGAATTTATCCAGCCTACCGCCCGGCGCAATGAAATGGTCAGTTTTATTAAAAGCGGACTGGAAGACCTATGTGTTTCCAGGACCACGTTCAACTGGGGCATACCTGTGCCTTTCAACTCTAAACACGTGGTTTACGTTTGGGTGGACGCCCTGACTAACTACATTTCCGCCCTGGGTTACGGCACAGAGGACGACAGCCTGTTTAGAAAATATTGGCCGGCCGATGTGCACCTGATGGGCAAGGATATTGTGCGTTTTCACAGTATCATTTGGCCGATGCTCTTAATGGCTTTGGGCCTGGAACTGCCCAGGCAGGTGGTCGGTCACGGCTGGATCCTGCTGGAGAGCGGTAAAATGTCCAAGTCCAGGGGCAACGTAGTGGACCCGTTGACACTGGTTGATAAGTACGGTGTTGATTCTATCCGCTATTACCTGCTCCGGGAGATGCCTTTCGGATCGGACGGGTCTTACAGTGAGGACGCCCTGGTGGAACGGATTAATAAGGACCTGGCCAACGACCTGGGTAACCTGGTCAGCCGTTCTATAGCAATGGCGGAAAAGTATTTCAAGGGGCAGCTTCAATCGCCTGCAGCGCCGGAGGTCCCGGATCAGGAATTGATCGACCTGGCCGAGCAGACCTCTGCTATTGTTGAAGAATTAATGGACAGGTCCGATATTTCCGGCGCCCTGGCCGCCATCTGGCGCCTGATCGGGCGGGCTAATAAATATGTGGATGAAACTGCCCCTTGGGCCCTGGCCAAGGACCCGGCCAAAAATGAGCGGCTGGCCACTGTAATGTATAATCTGGCCGAATCCCTTCGTTTCATCACGGTCATGGTTTCGCCCTTTATGCCCAACCTGCCTGACAAGGTCTGGAGCCAGCTGGGCCTAGCCGGACGGCCTGAACTGCATACCTGGAGTTCCCTGTCCTGGGGCAGGCTGCCGGCCGGCACTGTTGTAAAGCGCGGCCCCGCGTTGTTCCCGCGGATTGACACCGCTGGTAAGAAGTAAGCATAAAACATTAAAACAATCTGATAGGATTAACAGGATTAAAACAAAGAATTAAAATATTTCACAGGATGTACAAGATTAATAAGATTTACAAGATTAAAGTTCTTAAATAAAAACATATTTGTTTTATTATTTGATATTGCCCCGGTAAGGGCAAAAAAGATTTTGTTTTGTTTGAAGGTTTGCTAAATCTATTAGTTATTATTTAAAATCCTGTTAATCGTTTTAAACCCTGTCCATTTGTTTAAAATCGAAATAAGGAATGGTGCAATTATGAACGTGTTTGATACGCACGCCCACCTGAACGACGAGGCCTATGACGCGGACCGGGAAGAGATGATCCAGCGCGCCCGCCAGGCCGGGATTACGCTTATTGTAAATATCGGCTTCGACCTGGCGTCGTCCCGGGAATCAATAGACCTGGCTGACAGGTACGATCTGGTTTACGCCTCTGTGGGCATTCACCCCCATGATGCGGCAGAAGTCGGTCCCGGTTACCTGGAGGAACTGCAGAAAATGGCCCGGCACCCGAAGGTGGTGGCCATCGGGGAAATCGGCCTGGATTATTACCGGGATCTTTCCCCGCGCCCGGTTCAGCGGCAAGTTTTTCTGGAACAAATGGCCCTGGCTAAAAAACTGGAAAAACCCATTATCATTCACGACCGTGATGCGCATGGTGCGATGATGGACATGTTGAGAAAGGAAAAACTGGGGCCGGCCGGCGGGGTTATGCACTGTTATTCGGGCAGTTGGGAAATGGCCGGGGAATTGCTGGCGATGGGATTTTATCTTTCCATCGCCGGCCCGGTCACTTTTCCCAACGCCTCGAAGCTGAAAGAAGTGGCGGCCAAAGTGCCTGCGGACCGCCTGCTGATCGAAACGGACGCCCCCTATCTGACCCCTGTGCCCTACCGGGGCAGACGGAATGAACCGGCGCATATACTTTATACTGCCGCGGAGATTGCCCGTGTGCGGGGCATGGCCAAAGAAGATTTGGCCCAGATGTGTGCGGAAAACGGCAGGAAATTATTCCAAATTGCTTGAATAAATAGTAAAGTATAGGCAAAAGGTTCCCAGGGGGGTAATAAAGGAGGAACGGTTATGGCTGAGCAGAAAAAAAGCGGGTTAATCCTGGTAAACACGGGCAACGGCAAAGGCAAAACCACCGCTGCGCTGGGCATGGCACTCAGGGCCTGGGGGCAGGGAATGAAGGTGCTGGTACTACAGTTTATTAAGGGCGGTTGGAAATACGGAGAACTGAAAGCTGCTGAAAAAATCGGGCCAAACTTTGAAATACGCCAGATGGGTGAGGGATTCATCAAGGGACCGGGCGATCAATCCCTGGAAGAGCACCGCCATGCCGCGCTGGAAGCCCTGGCGGCGGCTAAGACAGAAATTTCCTCCGGCAAGTACGACCTGATCATCCTGGACGAGATCCTATACGCGATGAACTACGGGCTTGTCTCCCTCCCGGACGCCCTTGAGTTAATGGCTAAAAAACCTGAGGGTTTGCACCTGGTTCTGACCGGCCGCAACGCTCCGCCGGAGATCATCGAGGGGGCGGATCTGGTTACTGAAATGCGAGAGATAAAACACCATTATACCAAAGGGATACCGGCCCAGAAGGGTATTGAATTTTAAGAGGACTAAGCTCATTGCAGAACAGTAAGTATTTTAAAGACAACTTTAGATAAGGAGGGTTTGCTGGATGCGACAGGTACCCGTTATAATAGCGTGGATTATTAATGCTTTTGAAAACAGCAGCCAACACTCCGAATACTACGTTGATCTGCAGACGGGTGACGTCAAGTTTTTTTCAG
The DNA here is from genome assembly GCA_028709235.1 of Desulfotomaculaceae bacterium. Classification (GTDB taxonomy): domain Bacteria; phylum Bacillota; class Desulfotomaculia; order Desulfotomaculales; family Pelotomaculaceae; genus Syntrophopropionicum. The sequence continues at coordinate 8,000 of JAQVXL010000020.1, read as the reverse complement.
CCCTGGATTTCCCCGAACATGCAGAGGTGATGAAAAGGCTTGACCGGCAGACCGAACGGTTCGTCAGGCTGCCCAAGATTGAAAAAGAATTTTCTTTGCAGGTAAAAAAAGATTATATAGCAACTATAGAGGACCAGAATTTAAAATCCCAGCTGGAAAATGAGTTGGAAGCAGATGCCAGATACAGGAGAATCCTGATGGACTACGAAGACGAGCGGCGTCAGTGGTATAAGTTTCAAGACGAAAAATATGCGGACTACTTAAAAAAGTGGTTCATGGAAAAAGGAATAGAGCTTGTTGAGAAATGATTGTCCCCTCTCCAGAGGCAGGGTGTCGTGCAGGGAAGTGGAAGTTTATAAGTTAAAAAAATAAAAAAAATTACCGGGCCAGCGCGCCGGTAATTTTTTTTGCAAAACCAGAGACAGTCTGCCTGGTTTTGCAACCGGAGAAACAGGCCTCGGCCCTTGTGTTGTTTAAAGAAGACAGGACATCAATTATAATAATTTATAGTTGAAAACTCCTTGTTATTAAGAGTTTAAAATAAAAGAATATTTCCAATTGATGCAATATTGTGCAGAAAGCGACATTAATAAACCCTACTCAAAACTGACAACTTGTAGTAAAATATAAAAGCGTTGGTAGGCTGGTTCTGAATGAGCCAGGTAGACAGACAAGAAAACGTGATTAATTTGAAGGTAATCAGTTGAAAAATTTCCTTAATGGATGAGAGACGGACCTGTCAAAAAGGAGGCATTTGATGAGTTGGAAAGAGTATTTGCTAGTTTGGCGGGGCAGCGCAGGTTATAAAAGGTTGTGCGCTGGGGAAAACCGGAGCCTTTTAAAGTCTGCTGCCTCAATAATGGTTGTACTATTTGTTCTTGCTATTGGCGTTTGGGCAGAAAAATCAGTGGTAATTATTGACGACGGCAAGGAGCGCGCGGTCAGGACCTATGCCGGCACAGTAGGAGACCTTTTAGCGGCGAAAGACATTGTTGTGTTAAATAACGATGAAACAACGCCGTCATTAGACTCAGCGCTGGTGAACGGCATGGTGATCACAGTCGACCGGGCAGCAGATGTCAGCATTAGTGTAGACGGGCAGGTATTGCCGGTAAGGACCCAGTGCGGTGTAGTCGGCGACCTGCTAAATGAAGTGGCCATCGTGACGGGCCCGGAAGACGAGGTGAGTCCCGCCAGGGATGCTGCCGTTATACCGGGTATGAGTATTGTTGTAGCAAGGGTTGTTACTAAAACTGAAGAAAAAGAAGCAGTGTTAAATTTTGAAACAAAACAGAAATATACGGTGAATATGCCTCAAGGCGCTACCCGGATCGCTGAAGAGGGCAGAAATGGTACCGCACAGCAGACCTGGCAGGTTAAATACCGGGACGGGATTGAGATCGCCCGGCAGATAATCTCGACCAGGACGATTACACCACCGGTTAACCAATTAGTGATGGTGGGCAGCGGCCAGGTTGTGTCCCGGGGCGGTGAAAACATCAGGTACGCCGAGGCCATTGATATGGTAGCATCGGCTTATACCCATACCGGAAGTAATACCAGCTGCGGAGTCTATCCCTACTATGGTGTGGTGGCAGTTGACCCGGCCGTTATCCCTTTGTGGACGAAGCTTTATGTGGATGGGTATGGTTATGCCACTGCTCTGGACGTGGGCGGTAGTATTATAGGAAACAGGATCGACCTCTTTTTTGATTCACATGACGAGGCGATGAACTGGGGCATGAGGAACGTTAAAGTCTACCGGATAGATTGAGTTAAAGGGCCGCAGGCGGCCCTTTAATTATTGATAAAACAGTAGCAGCTCTAAAGAAGCGTGCATACAGGATTGAAGAAAAGCTCAAGTAAACAGCTCAGATACAGAAACATAACACTGCCAATCATTTTTAATGATGCCTGGCAGTATTTTTATGCTCATGTAAATGTCAATAATCCCAGATGTGAAAATATTAAAACGCTCGTTGTTTTTATTGAAATGTGACAGGGTGTCATTTATAATATAAAGGATAACTACTCTGTCACATTTTGCAGCAATTTGTTGAATGAAGAAATATATAAGGGGCATTGGTAATGAAAGAATGGTTACAACGTTTTATGTATGGACGATATGGACAGGATGATCTGGGCCGCTTCCTGATTATTTGGGCCATAATTCTCTGGATCATCTCCTTGTTTACGCGATCAACAACCTTGCATTTTTTGGCCTTTGTTTTGTTATTGTTGATCACCTTCCGCCTATTTTCTCGAAACGTGGAAAAGCGTGCTCAGGAGAATTATGGGTTTCTCCGGGTCAAAGGGCAATCCAGCCAGTATTTTATCCAGATCAAGCTCCAGCTGCGCCAAAGGAAAACCCACCGGTTCTATCGCTGTTCTTCCTGTAAGCAGCAATTGAGAGTACCCAGGGGCAAGGGGCTCATCACCATCCGCTGCCCGATATGCAAGACAACCTTTGATCAAGAAACATGATGGGAGGTTAAAACATGCCGACCAAAACATTTTTTAATCTGCCGGAAGAAAAACAGAAAAAATTGCTGGAAGCCATTTACGTCGAATTTTCCCGGGTGCCCTTCGATGAAGTGTCCATCAACCAGATTGTGCGGCTGGCCGGCATCTCCCGGGGCAGCTTCTACCAGTATTTTAAGGACAAGCAGGATGTACTGCAATATCTGCTGACCGATTACCGGGCCATGCTGGAGCAACAGGCCCTGGCGAGCCTGAAACAAACCGGCGGTGATTTGTTTCAAATGTTCCTTAACATTCTGGATTTCACTTATGTGTTTGTCAAAAAGGAAAGAAACAACGCTTTTTTTAAAAATATCTTTTCGGACATTCGCATCAATGACGATTTTCTGCGCCAGCAGGTCAAAGAGAAAACCCTTGGTGGATTTGCGGAGAAATTGATGCCCTATATCGATATGGATTTGCTGGATATTCATAGGGAAGAGGATTTTGGCCATATGCTGGACGTCCTGTTGTCCCTGACAGGAGAGACCTTTGCCAGAGTCTTTTTTGACATATCAAACTATGAGAATAACCGTTCCAGATATGCGGCACAGCTGAAATTGTTGAAGCGGGGCTTTCTAAAATGAAAAAGGCCGATAAATAGTGTTTGGATATATCGTAACAAACCCCCAAGCGTTGACAAAAGAAGAAAAGCACCGGTACGGAAAGTATTATTGCGGGCTGTGCCATCAACTGGGTGCACAATATGGCAGCATTGGCCACGCCACCCTCACCTACGACATGACCTTTCTGACCATTCTGCTTTCCTCCTTATATGAACTGGAGGAGACCCGGGGCAGCCGGCGCTGTGTACCACATCTGATAAAGCGGCATTCTTATGTGGAAACGCCGGTTACCGCCTATGCGGCGGATATGAACATGATCCTGACCTATTACCAATACCTGGACGATTCCAACGACGACAATAACCTGGCGGCCAAACAAAAAAGCAGGCTGCTGGGAAAATTCCTGCCCCGCATCAAAGAAAAGCATCCCCGGCAGTGCCTGGCCATTGCCGGCTGTCTGCAGCGTCTTGGAGAGATGGAAAGGGCCAATGAGCTCAATCCGGATTTGCCGGCCAACTGCTTTGGACAACTAATGGGTTCAGTCTTTCTTTGGCGGCAGGATCAGTATGCGGCCGCGCTATGGCGCATGGGAGCAGCCCTGGGCCGCTTTATCTACCTGCTGGATGCGGTGAATGATCTGAAAGCCGACATCAAAAAACAGCGGTACAATCCTCTGGTGGCGCAGACAGAGACAGATTTCACGCCGGCGCTCACGCTCATGATGGCCGAATGCGCTGCCGAATTTGAGAAATTGCCCCTCAGGCGGGACCGGCATATCCTGCAAAATATTCTGTATTCCGGCGTCTGGCAGAAATATCGGGTGCGAAAAAGGAATGGGGTGGAGGCATAACATGGATGATCCCTATAAAATACTGGGCATCAGTCCCTCTGCCACGGAAGAGGAAGTTACAAGGGCTTATCGCCGGCTGGCAAAAAAATACCACCCCGACCTGAATCCCGGGAACGAAGCCGCCACGCAAAAGATGAGCCAGATCAATGCGGCCTACGAGCAGATCAAGACACAAAAAACCGGCGGCTCATCCTACGAGCGGCCTGACGGAAGCTACGGGCAGCAGCGGTACAACCAGCCAGGCGGGGGACGGGGCGACGACCCCTTTGGCGGCTTTGATTTTAGGGGCTTTGAGGATATCTTCGGCGACATTTTCGGTCAAGGGTGGGGGCAGCAAGAACATGGACAGTCCGGCTCACCCACGCTGGGGCAGGCCCGCCTGTATATCCAGGCCTGGCGGTACCAGAATGCGCTGTATGTACTCTACCAAATACAGCAGCGCAATGCCGAGTGGTATTATCTCAGCGCCATTGCCAATGCCGGCACCGGCAACCGGATCACGGCGCTGCATCACGCTAAAACCGCAGTGCGCCTGGAACCCGGCAATGCGGAATACCGGCAGCTGTTGAACCAATTCCAGCAGAGCAGCTATAAATACCAGCAGACGGGGCAAAGCCAGGGGTTTGACATGCAGCGGATGGGTTGCTGTTTCCTGCAGCTAATGCTGGCGCAGCTGTTTTGCCTGTACTGTTGCCGCCCCTGCTGAAATAGAGAGCCGGGAACATAATAAATAATGGAGGCTCAAGAAGATGGGTAAAATTATCGGGATCGACCTGGGCACCACCAATTCCTGCGTGGCAGTAATGGAAGGTGGCAAGCCGGTGATCATCCCCAACGCCGAAGGGGCTCGCACTACCCCCTCGGTGGTAGCTTTTTCACAGAGCGGTGAGCGCCTGGTGGGACAGGTGGCGCTGCGGCAAGCGGCAGCCAACCCGGACCGTACCATCAGCTCCATCAAGCGGGAGATGGGCACCGCATATAAAGTAAAGATTGACGGAAAATCCTTTACCTCCCCCGAGATATCAGCCATGATTCTGGGCAAGTTGAAAAAGGATGCGGAAGCCTATCTTGGTGAGGCCGTAACTGAGGCGGTGATCACCGTGCCCGCCTATTTTACAGATGCCCAGCGGCAGGCTACCAAAGATGCCGGCACTATTGCCGGACTGGAGGTGCGGCGGATCATCAATGAACCCACGGCCGCTGCGGTGGCTTACGGCGTGGATAAAGAGGAAAGCCAGAAGGTGCTGGTATTCGACCTGGGCGGCGGCACCTTCGATGTATCGGTTCTGGACATCCAGGACGGCGTAATTGAAGTGTTGGCCACAGCAGGCAACAACCGCCTGGGTGGTGACGACTTTGACGCCTGTATCGTGGACTGGCTGTTGGCCGGGTTCAACAAGGAGCACGGGGTGAATATGGCCAACCAACCGGCGGTAATGCAGCGTTTGAAAGAGGCGGCCGAACAGGCGAAAAAGGATCTTTCTGTCGCCGAAACCACTACGATAAACCTGCCCTTCCTCACCGAAGCCAGGGGGAATCCCCTGCACCTGGACATCTCCCTGACGCGGTCCAAATTCAACGCTTTGACGGCCCATTTGGTGGAAGCCACCGCCGGACCGGTGCAGCAAACGATGGAAGACGCGCATATCTCCCAAAAGGATCTGGGCAAGGTCTTGCTGGTAGGGGGTTCCACCAGGGTGCCCGCTGTGCAGGAAAAGGTGAAAAGCATCACCGGCAAGGAGGGTTTTAAGGGCATCAATCCCGACGAGTGCGTGGTTATAGGCGCGGCTTTGCAGGGAGGTGTGCTGATTGGCGCCGTAAGCGGGCTATTGCTTTTGGATGTGACGCCGCTGTCTCTCGGCATCGAGACGGTGGGCGGCGTATGTACCCATGTAATTGAACGGAACACAACAATTCCCATTTCAAAAAGTCAGGTGTTCACCACCGCGGCCAATTTTCAGCCTGCGGTGGAAATCCATGTGCTGCAGGGCGAACGCCCTATGGCCAATCAGAACAAGACTTTGGGCAAGTTCAAGCTGAAGGGCATCCAGAGGGCCCTGCGGGGCGTGCCGCAAATTGAGGTAACCTTTACCATTGACGCCAACGGCATTGTGAATGTAGGGGCGAAAGACCTGAAAACCGGCAAAGCACAGGAGATCACCATCGAAGCTTCCTCCAACATGAGTGACGCTGATATCCAAAAAGCGATCCGGGATGCCCGGCAGTATGCCGTAGAAGACGACAAATTCCGTCAGGAAACCGAGGTGCACGGGCGGTTGCAAAGACTGCTGGCCCAGGCCGCAGAAGTGGAGCGGCGAACCGCCCAAAGCAAAGACAGGCAAGCCTATAAAGGGGTAAAAGAAGCGCTGAAGGAGCCGGTAAAGGCAGCCAAAAAGGCCCTGGGCAGTAAGAATATTAATACAATGATATCAGCCTGCGAGGCCCTGGAAGCCAACCTGCGGCCATATTCATGACGGGAAGAAGGGATTTTTTTTGGTGTTTGGGACAAAATCAGGGAATAATAAAAGGAAACATTTTTGCCAGTGTCGAATGTTAAGTTAAATTGTAGCCATTAGAGCGGTCAGGAGCACAGAGATTGATTCAGATGATATCCTCTGCGGCCATCCGAAATATAATGCAGAGCCACGGTATCTCATGCCGCAAAAGCCTGGGGCAGAATTTCCTGATTGATAATAATATTATTGGTAAGATCATCGCCTCGGGCGAATTGACCGGGTCTGATCTGGTAGTGGAGATCGGGCCGGGTTTGGGGGCTTTAACCACAGAGATTGCCCGGCAAGCCGGGAAAGTGATCGCTGTTGAAGTGGACCGGGGGCTAATGACAGTACTGTCTGAGGTTCTCACCGGCCAGCAAAACGTGGAATTGATCCTGGGTGACGCCCTGAAAATAGATTTTGACCGGCTGGCCGGGGAAAGCACTGCTGGAGAGTACGGCAGCACAGGCAAAAAGTACAAGTTGATGGCTAACCTGCCCTACTATATCACCACCCCTGTTTTAATGCGACTGCTGCTGGGCCGCTTCAATATTTCAATTATTGTGATCATGATTCAGGTTGAAGTGGCAGAGCGCCTGGCCGCTGCCCCAGGCAGTAAAACTTACGGGGCCCTGAGCCTGGCTGTACAATATTTTGCTAAACCGGAAATACTATTTAGAGTACCCAGGACGGTTTTTTACCCTAAGCCCGGGGTTGATTCCGCGGTGGTCCGGCTGGCGGTCAGGCCCGCACCGGCCGTAGTCGTGCGTGATGAAAACATGCTGTTTAACATTATCCGGGCCGCCTTCGGCAAGAGGCGCAAAACTCTATTAAACTCACTGACCGGGTCTGCCCTTGGCCTTGACCGGGAAACCTGTCTGAGAGGCCTGGAAATTGCCGGCATTGACCCCGGGCGGCGCGCTGAGACGTTAAGCCTGGCGGAATTTGCCTCTTTAACTGACAGTATTATAGAAGTTAGCAGCTAAGTTATGTTGCTGTATCGCGTAAACGGGAAAGAGGGTCCTGCTCACGCGATAGAGAGGGGAAAAATGTATTTTACCAGCCCTTCCAAGGGAAAGATGCGCTTCTCGGCCATGATGGACGACATTATTCAATATATACAGGATCTCCCCGCCTCGGCTTACAAAATTATTATCGGCTCCGACTCTATGGTCAGAAACGACACCTGTTTGGTCACTGCGGTCGTCGTCGACCGGCTGGGTAAAGGGGCGCGCTATTACTACCATAAAAAGATCAAGCGGAAAATCAAAAGCCTGCGGCAAAAAATATTTTACGAGACAGCGCTGAGCCTGGAAGTAGGAGGCATGGTGCATAAGTATTTTGCAGATTTCGGCTTTGATGATCATGATGATCCGAACGTTGAAATACATATAGATGTTAGTGTTCATGGTGACACAAAAGACCTGATCCGCGAAGTTGTGGGCATGGTCACCGGCAGCGGCTTCAGGGCAAAAATAAAACCGGAGGCCTACGGCGCCTCTACTGTGGCCGACAAACACACCAAGTGAGAATAAAACACAAATTAATCCCGCTATAAAGGCCGGGATT
>JAQVXL010000019.1 GCA_028709235.1 Desulfotomaculaceae bacterium | reverse complement strand
CTATATTTCAGCGTCTCCGTAATCACCTTTTGGAATATAAAATTCTTCCCTGGAGGTAGTATACATTTTCTTTATGGTTAAAAGCTGGTGGATGTGCTTCTGTTCTTCATCAATAATTGCATGTACACCGAATTTCTCCTCTTCCGGCACCATCTTTTTAAACTGCAGGTAGAACAATACGGAATCCTTTTCAAAGCCCAAAGCCAGCTCTATGGCTTCAGCTACAGTATTAACGCCCTTTGCTATTGCAACGGGGTCAGCGTCAGTTGCAAAGACACTGTTATTTGCCAGGTCACGCATATAGTCCTCATAATCATCTTCAAAAGTCGAGATGTCATATCCCTGTAGTTTATCAGCTAATGCTTCAAAAGTTTTATAATGCTGTTCTTCTTCCCCGGCCATAAAATTAAAAAGTGTTTTGGCCTCCGGCTCCTCAGTTTTAGCAGCCAGAGCCCTATAAAATGCCAGACCGTTTTCTTCAATTTTCATACCGATTTTGGCGATTTCAGATGGCTTAAAAAACCACATAAATATATACCTCCCTTATATATTTTTATTAATCTAATAATAATTAAAATATATTAAGTATCTATTTTTTAAATATAAACATTTTATTAATATCCAAAACTGGTACTAAGTACAAAGCTATTAGGTTAGTTTAATTCTTTATTAACTCTGCAGTTCCCGCCGGTCCATTACCCGTTTGGCTTTGCCTTCGCTTCTGGGGATGGTTCGGGGCTCAACAAACTTGATTTTGACGTTAATATTCAGTACGCTCAGAAGCTTATGGCGGATTTTACTCTCCAGTGCTTCCAGGTGTTTTACCTCGTCGGAGAACATTTTTTCAGACAGCTCCACCCATATCTCAAGATCATCAAGATCTCCTTTACGGTCTACCACCAGCAGGTAGTGGGGCTCAGTTTCGCCAAACTCGAGCAGGACGCTCTCCACCTGGGACGGGAAGACATTGACGCCCCGGATGATCAACATGTCGTCGGTGCGACCTGATACCCGCTTCATCCGCACGTGGGTCCGCCCGCAGGCGCATACCTCCGGGTGCAAGGTGGAAATATCCCTGGTGCGGTAACGGAGCAGCGGTATGCCCTCTTTCGCGATGGTGGTAATGACCAGTTCGCCCTGCATTCCGGAAGGAAGCACATCTCCTGTATCCGGGTTAATGATTTCAGCGATAAAGTAGTCTTCGGCTATATGGGAACCCTGTTTCGCCATGCATTCCATTGATACGCCCGGCCCCATAACCTCGCTGAGACCGTAAATATCCAGGGCAGTAATATCCATTTTTGACTCGATTTGCTTCTTCATGTTTTCTGACCAGGGCTCAGCCCCGAAAACACCGGCTCGGATCGGCAGTTTTTTAAAATCGATCCCCGCCGCGATCCCCTCTTCAGCCAGGAAAAGAGCGTAAGACGGGGTGCAGGCAAGCATGGTCGTACCAAAATCCTGCATCAGCATCAGCTGCCGCGAGGTGTTGCCGCCTGATATGGGCACTACCGAGGCGCCCAGGCGCTCAACCCCGTAGTGGACCCCCAGTCCCCCGGTAAAAAGACCGTAGCCGTAAGCGACCTGGACCACGTCATTTTCGCTGCCGCCGGCCATAACCAGGCAGCGGGCAATTAGATCCGCCCAGTTTGAAATGTCATTCTTGGTGTAACCGACCACGGAAGGCTTCCCGGTGGTACCGGAAGAGGCATGCAGCCTGACGATCTTTTCCATAGGCACGGCAAAAAGACCATTCGGGTAGTTGTCCCTGAGGTCCTGTTTGTATGTGAAAGGCAGCTTTCTAATATCGTCCAGAGATTTGATGTCTCCCGGTTCTAACCCCCTGCCTTTAAAGGCGTTCTTGTAAAATGGGACGGACTGGTAAACTCTTTGCACAGTTGCCTGCAACCGTTCCAGTTGCAGCTGGGCCAGCTTTTCCCGGGACATGGTCTCATGCTCGGGATCATAGTATTCTTTCTTTCCTGGTGCTTTAATCAATTTAACTCATCCTCCTGTTTTAAGGCGCCGCCGCAGGCTGCACGGCTCTCGTGCGGCCTGGACAGGCCTGCTGTATCCTTGCATTTCCGATCATATCCCGCGGATAGCCGCCCATCACTATGCTGCTCGTTCCATTGTTTTTTCAACGTCTATTATAACCAATCACAGTGAGGGAATTAAAACTTTTTCTGATGGCGCCGCGTTTGAAAAACAATAAACCACAGCCTTCGTGGGGACGAAAGCTGTGGCTATCCGCGGTACCACCCCGTTTGGTTAATAAATAACCCTCTTTAACAAGGTACAGGAATTCTTCACCTGCGCAGGTGGTTAAAATAAAAAGACTTTTCGCCCGTTAGGGACGAAAAGCTGGTTTCGCGGTACCACCCTATTTGACTTCATCAAGAAGCCCGCTTGCGGCAGGGTACGGGAATAACTCCTTATACCCCCTTCCTTTTAACGGTGGAAGCCTCCGGCCGGGCCTACTTGCCGAACCTGGTTTCAACCCGGAAACTCGGTGGAGAACTTCGCTGGGTCATGCAGTGAAGCGCTTCCAGTCACGGCGCTTTCTCCCTGTAAAGCTGTTTTCCAACTACTTTTCCACTTCATAGTTTCTAAATATATACTACTTGGTTCATATGATATAGACATCAACAGCACAAGTCAAGGATAAATTGCCACACTCCTGTCCCTTTTTTAGCGGAAAAGCTTTTTATTTAGAGGAAATAAGCTCATATTAGTGTATAATAACACCATATTTCTCAAGTTATTTGGAGGATTGAATTAATGAGCACCAGTGCCGTTCAAGCCAGTAACATCAAATATAAAAGAGGTGGCAAGCAGATACTGGACGTGGAACAATTTTGCCTGGATCAGGGCGAAATAATGGCCCTGATCGGTATTAACGGCTCTGGTAAAAGCACCCTGGTGCAGGTACTGTCGCTTTTGCAGAGACCTGATTCGGGCAAAATTATTATCCAGAGAGAAGAGGCCACACCGCAAAACATGATGCGCCTCCGGAGAAGAATGGCCGTTGTTTTTCAGGAACCGCTTCTCTTGGACACGACAGTTTATAATAACGTAGCCACCGGTCTCCGTCTCAGGGGACATAAAAAAGCTGAGATGCACTCGCGGGTGATGGAATGGCTGGCCAGGCTCGGAGTCGATTCATTAGCCCGCAGTTCCACCCGCTTTCTCTCCGGGGGCGAGGCCCAGAGAGTAAGCCTGGCCAGGGCGCTTGTTTTAGAACCGGAGGTGCTTTTCCTGGATGAGCCTTTTGCTGCCCTGGACTACCCAACCAAGAAAGCTCTTCATAGTGATTTCTACGATATTATCAAGGCCACGAAAATAAGCACCTTGATCGTTACTCACGACCCGTATGAGATCCCGGCCTTGGCCAACCGTGTAACAGTGCTGGAAGCCGGGAGAATAATACAGCAAGATACCACTCAGAATCTGTTCGCCAACCCTGCTAACGACTATGTCGCTTTTATGGCCGGCGCGATAAAATAAACCACCCTGACGGGGGTTTTTATATCTATGCAAATGTGATCAGCTCACACACGCCTGTCGTCAACTTTACTTGGTATGTAGAGGTGCAGGTTTTCGTGTTTGATGTTGCGGATGTGCAGGGTGTGTGACCAGACCTTGTTTTTACGCATCACAAATCCAACAAAGGCCACCGGCAGCCAGGTCATAGCAAATATGGGATAGAAGAACAGCCACCAGTAAGCTTTCAGACTTACTTTTTCCAGGGTCAGGCCGATGCTGAAATATATGAACTGGGAGAAAAAGCTAACAACTGCAACCATAGGCTTGTCATAAATCTGCTCATACATGAAGATGTTGCCGATCAGGCCCAGGCCTGTTAACATCAGGATAAATGGCTGGATCAAATACATAGCCCCGTCAATCATGGCAAAATTTCTGGTGCGGATTCCCTCTAAGAACAATTTACCAGCGTATCGCCCGGCCACGTTGGTATGGCCCTGCATCCAGCGCTTGCGCTGGCGCCAGGACTGCATCAGGCTCAGAGGTTTCTCATCATATACTTTGGCGTCGTGAGCCCAGCACACCTTGATATTATTCAGCAGCGCCTTGGTCTGGAACTCCAGATCCTCGGTCAGGGAAGTCATGCCCCAGCCGTACCTTTTAAGCATTTTCACCGAAAGGCACATACCGGTGCCGCCCAGTGCACAGGTGAAGCCCAAATTATACTTGGAAAGCTGCCAGAAACGGTTTGTTAGTATATAGCTGATATAGATTGATTTTGTAATCCAGGTGTCGTGCGCGTTCTTTGTATCAAGGAAACCCTGGACAATTTTTTCGCCCTTCAGCAGGTGGCCGTTCATAATTGATAGGAAATCTTTGGCCACAAGGTTGTCCGCGTCAAAGACAACAACTGCGTCGTAGGGAATGCCCCGGTCAAAGATATTATTGAACGCATACTCCAGAGCATAGCCTTTACCCTTATCAACCTGGTTAAAACGCTCAATAACAGTGGCTCCTTTTTCCGCCCCGATTGCGGCAGTGTTGTCCGTACAGTTGTCAGCCACGACGTAAATATCATACAACTCTTTTGGATAATCCAGGTTCTGCAGGTTTCTGATCAATTCACCAATAACTTTTTCTTCATTATAGGCAGCTACAACAACAGCAAACCGGGAAGCGGGCGGTAACAAATCATCGCTGTACTTGCGGTAGAACCCAAATAGAGAAACCACGAAAAAATAAAAGAAATATATTGTAATGAAAAATTGGACTCCGAAATAAATTACCTCCATTGTTATCTCCTTTACAAAAAAAGTTTTGCAAAAATATATATCAGATGAAGGTTCTTCTAATAGCAGGAAAATCCTACTTTTATTTCCATATAACAAGATAAAAAAATATCTATCATTCTTATCAAATATATTTCAAAAAGGGGTGGTTTTGCCTGCCACCCCTCCCTTGTCTATGCTAACCACCACATCCAGCTTTTATACTTTACTCACTGGCTTCTAATGCCATAAAATTATATGCTGGGGCAGTTATATTATTACAAAAATAATATTATTATCCTGGACGAACTTTGATTAATATGATGAATTGGCTCCGAAACAATTGAAGGAGCCGTCATCAATACGGCTCCCCCCGATTCGCTCTATTGGCTTATCTCCACAATATCTCTGTCGCTCATTATGTACTCACGCGTCACTGACTGCCCGTCATACCTGGCGGAACCCCAGACTCTGGCATTTTTCATAAGCCTGGGCAGATCCCGGTGAATGGTCTCAGCCAGTTCCAGGACTGTGCTGCCGCGCTTCATAATAAACGGTTTCTTCATATCCGGTTCTCTGCCGGGTATTTTTGTGTAAACTCTGATCACCCCAAGTGTTTGAAAGATCTTTTCCCGCAGGTCTTCCAAACCCTGGCCTGTTTTGTTGGAAAACGGAAACAGCTCAATTCCTGGGGGGCCAAGTTCCTTGATAATCTGCATGTTGTCGGCGCTCTCCGGCCGGTCCGTTTTGGACGCCAGCACCAAAATTTTATCCTGCGGTACTCCGCGCACGCCGGGTGCCGTATCTTGACGCACAATTTTCTTATTCACCAGGAAGTTCAGGCAAAACTCAAGCTGTTCCAGGCATTCGTCACTGGCCGCGTCCACCAGTACCAGCAGGACATCCGCGTTGCGCAAAGTCCCCGACAACCCCGGTGGGATAATTTCCTCCGTCACTGGAGGGGTATCAACCAGCTGTATGAAAACATCTTCATACGGCATCATCCCGGACAATGGGACGGTAGTGGTGAAAGGGTAATCAGCTACTTTCGGCTGAGCCCTGGTCAAGGCTGCCAGAAAGGATGACTTGCCGGTGTTGGGAAAGCCAAACAGCGCTGCCTGACCGGCCCCCTGCCGCTCAATATTAAACGGGTCAACACGGCTGGCCTTGGACTTCTTCGTCCCCTCCTGCCTGAATTTAGATAGCCGCTTTTTCAATTCGGCTCGCATTTTTTCAGTTCCCTTGTGTTTAGGAATGACCGCCAGCATTTCCTCCAGCGCCGCAATCTTTTCTTCAACGGAAGCAGCCTTTTTAAAAACTTCCTCCGCCGCATAGTACTGGGGTGTAAGGTTGGCCGGCAAATGTCTCACCTGCCTTATTAATTATCAGTTTATTAATATTGTAATCTACTCTGCTCATACTATATTATAAATCTATAAGTCAATAAATTTATTGACATGATTTATATTTATTTATTTTAATATAAATTCCATCGATTGATATCGTTTAAACATACCCCTATAGTGTATAATATACTTGGAAGACGTTAAAGGGACCGTGAAAAATGATTGCAACAGAAACTGTTGTCCTCCTTCCATTGCCAGTAATGTTAAATACTGATGGTTAATAAAAATAGCAGAAAGCCTTATAATATTGCATGTGCACCTGTTTATAATACTAATTTTCAATATCTTCAATTATTTATTCTGAAAACCACCTGGAATTGTTTTGACACTTGCTATGTATGGTTTTAGAATAATCAGAAAAGGTGCAAAAAAATTATTGAATGATAATTAGTGAATTATGTTAATACAGGAGGATGGATATTTAATGAACGAACATGACAAGCATCATGCCGAGAAAGAAGTTTTAGATAGTTTGCACGATAAATACAGCGAAACCGTAATTGATCATGCCCAAAACCCCCGCAACATGGGCAGCCTGCCCAAGAGCGACGGCTTCGCCCAGACCATGTCGGCTGAATGCGGCGACACCTTGAGCATGTGGGTTAGTATCCAAAACGATACTATTACCAGGGCTACCTTTTGGACAGACGGCTGTGTCCCGACCCTGGCCAGCGGCAGTATCACCACGGTATTGGCCAAAGGCCGGTCTTTGCAGGAAGCGAAGAGTATCGGCAAGGATCAAATCATGGAGGCCCTGGGCGGCCTGCCGGAAGTACACGAGCACTGTGCCGAATGGGCGGCAGAAACACTCAATATGGCTATTGAAGACTACCTTGAGCTTTCAAAAATCAAAGGAAGAAAGCTTACTTAAACAATAATGACATACAAATGTAAGATATAGATATGTGTCATGGCCTGCGCACAGACCGAGAATGTTTATACCGGTCTGTTTTTATTAGTCTCTTGTTCATTCGTGAAGTGAAAACAATCTTCAATTTTTTTTGACACATACCTATGACTGGTTGTATTATTGTTATGAATGTATGTTCATAAAGTTAGTTCTTGAAAGGGGAATGGACAGTTATGAAAGAGCATGCTGAAAAAGAATTTATAACAGAAATGCAAAGGGAATACAGCGAAACCGCGATTGACCACGCCAGGAACCCACGCAATGTGGGTAATATTCCAAAATGTGACGGCTTTGCCCAGGGTACCGGCGTATGCGGTGATACATTGGGCATATGGCTCAAGGTTAAGAATGACCGGATTGCCTTGGCCTCTTTTTGGACTGACGGGTGCGGCGCGTCTATTGCCTGCGGCAGCATCACCACGGTGCTGGCCAAAGATCGTACGATCGAAGAAACCAAGAAAATTGACCGGGACACAATCTTAGAGGCCCTGGGCGGGCTGCCTGAAGATCACGTACACTGCGCCGAACTGGCGGCGGAAACCCTGAGTTCGGCCGTTAAAGATTACCAGGAGCTGGCAAAGTTCCCCTGGAAGAAAGATTATATGAATAATAAATAAAACTCTTTAGTCAGTAAGAAACTATTTCAGGTTTAATTTTGACTGAAAATAATGGCCGGCATAAACCGCTGCCAGCGGGTTGTGCCCCGTAGCCCGGTCTTTTACCGCCAGTACCGTGATCGGGGCCTCCGAATGTTTGATAAAAATAGTGTCATGCCCCACACACAGGCCGAGTAGAACATTCAAATCGGTCTGTTCCTTGTTTAATAGCAGCGCCTGGGCCACCGGATTGCACATAGCCTCAAACTGGCCTGGGCGCACTTTTTCATCGTCGCGCAGCCCCAGCTCTTCTTTGGGCTTGGAGCCGGTTTTGCACATCACCGAGGCCACGGTAAAACCGTTATTTTCCAAGATCTTGTTCACCTCAAAGGCTTCCTTGCGCAGGCCTACGCAGAAGGCCAGGCCCAGTTTTTTGAAACCAGCCAGTCGGGAAAATTCCATAATTTCGCGGACTCGCGGCCAGACCCCGTAGCCGCCGGCCTCTACGCGCGCCGAATGACAGGCTAAGCTGCCGGCAGACTGACGATAAATATCTGCAGCCTCTTCATATACATCTTTATAAGACCTCATCGGGCAGTTAGCAGGTAGTTTTTCTAAATCGCCTTTATAACATGGATGCACACCGCACTTGGCGCAATTCAACATTTTATTTACCCCCATCACAAAATACTGATACCATATATCTAACACATCTGTTCAAGCAAACCAAGAAACATTTCCCTGGTCAGAGGTTTCCTGTTTTCCATAACCAACCAGCCTTTTTTTCTCGAGTACAAAAAGTTTATAGACTGCCTGTTGTTCGTCATACATACCTGACCAATGGCGCCTATGGCAAACCTGCCGACTGGCCGCACAACCACCTCACATTCTTCCGAAGTAATGACCAGCGCCGGGGCAAAATATTTGCCCAGATATTCTTCCTGTTTCTCAGTGGTTGTTTCGATAACGCACGGGACCACGGCTTGTTTTGGATCCTTTTCCCATTCCTTAATCTGTGCCACTGTCCACTGCTTAAGCTGTTTGTTCAGTTCAATAAGCGCTGATACCCATTCCTCTTTTATCCTCTGGTTCTCTTGCACCGCCCCGTTATCCAATTCTACCATACCTGCCCCCGTTCCTTTTTATTTAACCTTTCTTTTAGGATACTTCTTGCACCATTTAATGAGACATTGTTCAAAAATATTATAGATAAATTTTTGCCTGTAATCAATATTATTTTAAATTCCAAGGATAATATTATTGACATAGGTTCATAATGAAGAATATAATTATTATGAACCTATGTCAATAATGAGGAGGGAAATGATTTGAAAGTAGCTATTACCTCTATGGGACAGAACATGGACAGCAAAGTCGACCCCAGGTTTGGCCGCGCCAAATGGTTTATAGTGGTCGACACGGAAACAAACCAACACCAGGTGTTCAGCAATGAGCAAAATTTAAATGCCAGCCAGGGAGCAGGCATCCAGGCTGCGGAAAACATCAGCCGCCAGGGAGTGCAAGCTGTGATCACCGGGAATTGTGGACCTAAAGCATTTAAAACTTTAGAAACCGCAGGCATCCAGATTTATTGCGGCGCTGACGGCACTGCAGCAGAGGTTCTGGAAAAATTCAAGAACGGCAAGATTAAAAAGGCTGATAATGCCAACGTTGAAGGTCATTGGGTTTAAACAAGTCAAATTATATTATAAAAGGGAGGTATAAAGATGCCTAGAGGAGATGGTACCGGCCCGGCAGGCAAAGGTCCTGGTATTGGCAGGCGTAAAGGCGCCTGCGGCGCCGGCAGAGGCCAGGGCGCCGGTCAAGGTCAGAGCGGCGGTCGTGGTCAAGGTCAGAGCGGCGGCAGAAGCCAGGGCGCCGGTCAGAGGCCAGGATCCGGTCAGGGACAAGACCCCGGCAGAGATTCTGATAACCAGTAATTTTTTAACGGGTAAAAATCGTTAACACTGAAATAAATGATCAAGGAGGAATTCCGTTATGTCATGTTTCAACGGAACTGGGCCGCAGGGCGCCGGGCCAATGACAGGGCACGGTGGCGGCTACTGTATGAGCTATGTCAGCCCTGACTCGAAGTTCAATCGGAGATTTAGCCGGGGCGGCGGCAGGGGATGGCGCCACTGGTGCCATGCCACCGGTCTGCCCCGGTGGACCAGTCGGGTGCCCGGCATAACGCCGTTATCGACAGTATTTGCGCCCCCGCTTAGCGGCAAGAAGGAACTGAGTTTCCTCAAGGAGCAGGTCGAATACTTGGAAAAAGCTCTTGAGCAAACAAAGAACAGAATTAATGAACTGGATAATCTGGAAAATAAAGACTAGAAAGATCGCCCTGTCAGGGGGGAAATCATGAAGCAAAAACTTACTATAGCTGTTGCCAGCGGTAAAGGCGGCACGGGGAAAACCACAGTATCCGCCAGCCTTGCCTGTGCAGCGGCAGACGCTGGATATAGAACCGCTTATCTGGACTGTGACGTTGAAGAGCCCAACGGGCATCTTTTTTTAAAACCCAGCATCAATTACCGCCACATGGTCGGCATACCCGTTCCGGTTGTCGATCAGGAAAAATGTATTAACTGCGGCTTATGCGGGGAAATCTGCCAATTCAGCGCCATCGTATGCATCAATAAAAACGTCCTTACATTCGATAAAATGTGCCACGGCTGCGGCGGCTGCAGTCTGGTCTGCCCTGCCGGAGCTATTACCGAGAACAGCAGAAACATCGGTGTGGTTGAAACAGGGGATTGTGGCAATTTAAGGTTCTGCCACGGCAAACTAGAAGTTGGCGAAGCACTCAGCCCGCCGCTGGTTAGAGCCGTGCGCGCGATACTGCAGGAGGAAGATTTGAGCGTTATCGACGCATCCCCCGGCACATCCTGCCCGGTTATAGCCGCTATAAAAGGTGTGGACTACGTCCTCCTGGTTACGGAGCCCACTCCTTTCGGGATTAACGATCTGGAAATTGCCGTTGACATGGTAAATGAACTGCATATTCCCTTCGCAGTGGTAGTAAACAGGTCTGTCCCGGATCACAACCTGGCCCGCGATTTCTGCCGGGACAACAAGATCAAGATACTGGCGGAAATTCCCGATGACCGCAGGGTTGCCGAAGCTTATTCCAGGGGAAAACTACCCTACTCGGGTGTACCGGGCTACCGGGAACTGTTTGCAGGGCTGCTAGACACTGCCATGAAGGAGGCGGGACAGTGAAAGAGATAACAGTTATCAGCGGCAAAGGCGGCACGGGTAAAACCAGCCTGGTGGCTTCTCTGGTTTCTCTTGCTCAAAAACCGGTGGTAGCAGACTGTGATGTAGACGCCGCTGACCTCCACCTTGTGCTTGACCCCCGGGTCAAAGAAGCCCATGACTTTTCAGGCGGGAAAACAGCTGAAATTATGCCGGACAAGTGCAGCAGCTGCGGTAAATGCTTTGAACTCTGCCGCTTTGGGGCGGTAATAAAAGACGAAAACAGCAAGCCCGCCTATGTAATAGATCATATAGCCTGCGAAGGTTGCGGTGTCTGCAGCTATTTTTGCCCGGAAAAGGCTATTGCTTTCGAAGCGGCGGTTAACGGCCGGTGGTTTATCTCCGATACTAGTTACGGACCTATGGTCCATGCTAAACTTGGCATAGCGGAAGAAAACTCCGGCAAACTGGTGGCCCTGGCACGAGACCAGGCCAAAACCATTGCCGAAAACGAAGGCTTGTCTTATGTCATCGTTGACGGACCGCCGGGGATTGGCTGTCCGGTTATTGCCTCCGTAACAGGGACAGACTATGTACTGATCGTAACAGAACCAACATTATCGGGCGAACATGACCTGGAGCGGGTCATGGAATTGATAAATTATTTTAAAATCCCCGCCTTTCTCTGTATAAACAAGTACGATATCAATCCCGGGATGAGCGACAAAATCGAGAAAAAAGCCCGGGCTGCCGGAATAAAAATAGTAGGCCGTATTCGCTATGACCGGGCAGTAACGGATGCCCAGATTAAAAAGATTCCAGTGGCAGAATTTACCAATAAACCCATTGCCTTTGACTTGAAAAATATGTGGAACACTCTAGTTCAAGAGATTAATCTAGTAACGAAAGGAAGTTAAAAATAATGAAAATTGCTATCCCTGTTGCACAAAACCAATTATGCACCCATTTTGGTCACTGCGAAAGTTTTACATTTTTTGATGTCGATCCGGATACTAAAACTATTCTAAAAAAAGAAGTTATGACTGCCCCACCTCATGAACCGGGACTACTACCCAAGCTTTTATCCGAAAAAGGCGTCAACCTGGTAATAGCAGGCGGTATGGGCGGACGCGCGCAGCAGCTTTTCCAGCAGAACGGGGTTAACGTCGTTACCGGCGCCAGTCCGGCTAACGGCAAGCCGGAAGACATTGTAATAACTTATTTAACAGGCTCACTGCAAACAGGGGCCAATCCTTGTGATCACTAATTCACTCAACACAAAAAGGAGACACTAACATGGAAAAGGATTCTAATTGCGGCTGCAACGCAAATGGCTCCTGTAAAGGTGAGCAAAACAACGCTTGCGGCTGCACAAATGGTTCTTGTGAGGGTGAACAAAACAATGCGAGCAGCGATGAGGCAAAACATCAGCCTGAAATGCTGGCATTAAACGAATTCAGCAACGTGAAGAACGTTATTGCGATTATGAGCGGCAAAGGCGGTGTCGGCAAATCTTCCGTTACTTCCCTGATGGCCTGCGGGTTTAGAAAGAAAGGTTTTGAAGTCGGGGTGCTGGACGCGGACATCACCGGTCCCAGCCTGCCGAAAATGTTTGGGGTAAAGGGAAATCCTGAACAAGTTGCGTTCGGGTTGCTGCCGCTGGAAAGCTCCAGCGGGATTAAAGTTATGTCG
Organism: Desulfotomaculaceae bacterium; assembly: GCA_028709235.1. Classification (GTDB taxonomy): domain Bacteria; phylum Bacillota; class Desulfotomaculia; order Desulfotomaculales; family Pelotomaculaceae; genus Syntrophopropionicum. The sequence goes on along the minus strand of JAQVXL010000019.1, from coordinate 24,408 downwards.
GTAAATCTGCTGATGCCACGGGAAGATGACCCTGTTATCTGGCGCGGCCCTTTGCTGGGCAAGATGGTCGGGCAGTTCTGGACTGATGTCGTCTGGACCGACCTTGACTACCTTTTTGTGGACCTGCCTCCAGGTACAGGAGATGTGCCGCTGACGGTTATGCAGTCCCTGCCCTTGAACGGGCTCATTATAGTAACCTCTCCTCAGGAACTGGCGGCAATGATTGTAAATAAAGCGATAAAAATGGCCAAACTTATGAATATCCCGATTCTCGGCCTGGTGGAAAACATGAGCGCCGCCGTATGTCCTAAATGTGGGGAAGAAATCCAACTCTTCGGCCCCGGTCACGGTAAAGAGATTTCAGAAAGATTTAACATACCGTTCCTTGGAAGTATACCTATTGATCCAAAGCTATCAATACTCTGTGACCAGGGCCGGGTTGAAGATTATGAAAACAGCCTTTTTACTGACTTCATACCCGATCAATTGAAAGAATAGCAGAAAAATGCCCCTTGCCATGAATTCTATTGACTCCCGGCAGCTAAATAGTTATTATGTTTTATGAAACATGTTTCATATTTCAAAGCCACTGATAAGGAGGAGTGTTATGCCCAGACCCCCAAAATGCAGAAGGGTGGAACAGCTTCCGGGGTATACTTATTTTAAACCGGCGGGCGTCCCCATATCAGAGCTTTCCGAGGTGGTTCTCTCGGTAGAGGAACTTGAGGCTATTCGCTTGAGGGACCTGACGGGGATCGAACACGAGGCCTGTGCCGCTAAAATGAATGTGTCCCGCCCGACTTTTCACCGGGTACTGGCCTCAGCCAGGCAAAAGATAGCCCGCTCCCTTGTCAATGGTGAGGCTTTGCGGGTAGAGGGCGGCAACTTCAAACTAGCCCAGCATAAGCTGAAATGCAACAGCTGCGGTCACCAGTGGAAAGGAACTATCTGCCGCAGGCGGACCATGTGCCCGCTTTGTTACGGAAACGAATGGCAAAAAACCGATATCTAAAACAAGGGGTGTACTTACATGAAAATTGCAATGCCGTATTTGGATGGAAAATTAAACCCACACTTCGGGACCAGCCGGGAATTTATTGTCTTCGACTCGGAAAAAGGCAATATAACAGGCAAGAAAATTATTACCAATGAGGTTATGCACAATCACGGCGGTTTAGCCCAATTGCTCAAGGCCGAGGGGGCAAACGTCGTAATTACAGGCGGGATCGGGAAACCTATGGCACAAGCGTTGCAGCAGGCAGGTTTTGGAGTGCTTACAGGCGCTTCCGGTGATGCGGAACAGGTGGCCAAAGACTTTTTAAACGGCGCCCTGGTTACCGGCCCGGCTCAGTGCAGCTGCGGCGATCACGAACACGGGCATGGCCATTAGCCCGGAACTTCTCCCTAAAAGGCGTGGCATATCAGCCACGCCTTTTATAATAGCGATATCGACCCAGCGCCCGTATAGCTGAAGGAAGCCCACAATGCAAGCGAACAAATTGTCGTCGCGGTAAGATAATGGCGCCGGTAAATCTTGATAACTTCTTAACAATTTATCTATAAGTTTTTAAAAATCTGTTGCTATACTAACCTCAAAAGAAAGGAGGATTTTGAATATGAAGATTAAAAATTGGTTGGTATCAGCAGTTGTCCTGACTTTACTGGGTGGAGCGCTTCTGGTAGGCGTCCCGGCAGTAAATGCTCTTGCAGCAGGAAACCAGTCCGGAGGAAAGGCCAGCCAGGGATACGGGCTGCAGATGGGCAGGAATTTCGGCAGCATGGCCTCAAATGTGGCTGATTTCCTGGGTATCAGCCTGGGGGACTTGCAAGCAGACCGTCAATCCGGCAAATCAATGGTGCAGATCGCGGCTGAACAGAGTGTCAGCGAGCAGGAGTTGGTGGACTACGTGATAGAACAGCGCAGCACTCAGGTCGATCAGATGGTCGGTAACGGCAAAATAACACAGGAACAGGCCGACCAGCACGAGCAGTTGATGGCTGAGCGGGTGAAGGAAAATTTCAACCGCACTGATGTTGGGCCGAACGGCTCCGGCAATGGCGGCAGAGGCAATAAAGCCGCCGGCGCAGGTGCGGGAGCAGGAATGGGCAAAGGTCTTGGAAACGGCCAAGGTAACGGTAACTGCGGCGCTCAGGGTGTCGGCGCCGGCAACGACCGCGGGATCGGTGTGTGCCTGCAAAACAACGTGAATTAGTATAAACAAGCCTGGTTCGCCCGGCTTGTGCGACAAGTGCGACAAGGGTACATTTCCTTGTCGCACTTTGCATTCAGGGCAGCCTATGGGTGTGCAATAAAACTCCTTAATCATCACCTGGTTGCTTATAAAAAATTCAAATACCACCTATGAGTGCCCCTTATATATAATAAAAGTCAGGAATTCTTATTAAAAACTTACACAATTCAAAGGGGGTCGGTTAGTTGAAAAGAAATGTATTAATCGTCATTACCGGTGCAATCGTCGCGGTGATGGCACTCGCGCTGGTCAAGCTGGGCAATCCGCAAAACATGGGGATCTGCATAGCCTGTTTCCTGCGCGACACCGCAGGCGGTTTGGGGCTGCACCGGGCAGCCGTCGTGCAGTACATCCGTCCCGAAATCATCGGGCTGGTGCTGGGCGCTTTTATCACCTCGGTTTTCACTAAGGAGTACAGGTCCCTGGGGGGATCCAGCACTTTCACCAGGTTTGTCCTGGGCTTTTTTGTGATGATTGGCCTGCTGGTCTTCCTGGGCTGCCCGCTGCGCATGATCCTCAGGATAGCAGCTGGTGACCTGAACGCTGTAGTGGGTTTGGTTGGCCTAATAGCTGGTGTATTAATAGGAATTGTTTTCCTGCGCAGGGGCTTTTCCCTTGGCAGGGCCGTCCCGCAAAACAAATCCGGCGGTTATTTCTTCCCGCTGCTTATGCTTGGCCTCCTGGTCCTCCTTTTGGCCAAGCCGGCTTATATATTTTTCAGCACGGAGGGACCTGGTTCCATGCACGCTCCTGTCGCCATCGCTTTAGCCGCCGGTTTGATCTTCGGCATCCTGGCGCAGCGCACCCGGTTATGTTTAATCGGAGGAATACGGGACTTCGTTATATTTGGCGACCTCTACCTCCTCTACGGCTTTTTAGCTATTTTAGTCACAGCTCTAGTCGGCAGCCTGGCGCTGGGAAGTTTCCACCTGGGCCTGCAGGGCCAGCCCATCGCCCACAGTGACGGCTTATGGAACTTCCTCGGCATGGCCCTTGGCGGATTTGGTTCCACGCTGCTTGGCGGCTGTCCCTTAAGGCAGCTGGTCTCAGCTTCCGAAGGCAATAGCGATTCCGCAGTCACGGTGCTGGGCCTGTTGGCAGGCGCCGCGTTTGCTCATAACTTCGGCCTGGCCGCAAGCGCCAAGGGTGTTACCGCAGCCGGACAGATTGCAGTATTGATTGGTTTTGCTGTAATTATTTTAGTAGGATTTTTAAATATTAAAGGTGTATCAGTAAGACAGGGGGTGTCTGCAAGTGGAAGTCAAGGATGCTAGAGGACTTTTGTGTCCCGAACCAGTTTTAATAACTAAAAAAGAAATTGAGCGCCTGGGAAAGGGTACCTTCCAGGTGCTGGTTGACACGGTTGCCGCGCGGGATAACATCACCAGGCTGGCTAAAAGCAAGAAGTGGGAGATATCGGCGCAACCTCGTGGCGATGAGTTCCTGTTAACCCTGAAAAAATAAGCTTTATCTGACACAAATATATAAACATATTCGGAATATAATACCTCCTGAAGATTGTCCCAGGGGGTATTGTTTTTATTTTACCGGGATAAATGTGATGATATTTATCCTTTATCATATTCAACACACGCAAAAACTACAGCTAATAAACTGTTATAATAGATTTAATGGGAGAGAATTTACTTTTCCAACAGGAAGTTTAATGACAGGATGGAGCAGAGTTGAAAATTATTGTAGACGCAGATGCGACCCCCAAAAACGCTTTAGAGATCTGCCGCCGGGCGGCGCAGGAGTTTTCGGTGGACCTGGTAACAGTGGCCAGCTTCAACCACCGGATCGAGTCCGACCGGCACATGGTGGTGGGAAACGCGCCCCAGGAAGCTGACATGCAGGTAGTAAACTTGACAGCGGCCGGAGATGTCGTTGTCACCCAGGACTGGGGCTTGGCGGCTATGGTATTGGGTAAGGGGGCTAAAGCGCTCTCCCCGGCTGGACGAATTTTCCAGGAGAACACTATAAGTTTTCTCCTGGAAGAAAGGGAAATGAAAGCAAAGTTCCGACGAGGCGGCGGTAGGACCAGAGGACCAAAAAAGCGAACCCCCAAGGATGACCATAAGTTTAAAGTAAGCTTGTATCACCTGCTCCAAGCCTAATCCGGACAAGTCTTTTGTTCAGGATTATGACAGTCTCAGCTGATGTCCACTCTGTCTGAAGCGCCGCCGTTTCCAGGGCGCCATTCAATTTCGATTTCCGAAATTATACCCTGGGCCTTTATACCATACCCTTGTACCCCTTGCAGCGGCTTTAGAAGACGGGAGCCCAGGTGACCAGGGGCAGCTCGGTATGGGGAAAGTCCCTGCTGTCCGGCCTTACGCGCACCGTATACCCGTAAGAGCCCTGCGGCAGGGTCAGACTGCCTTTATAAAGGTAGACATTGTCGCTAATTTCTCCTTCCAAAACCATCGGCACAACTACGATATTTCTCAACTCACCTTCCACTGTCTCCCCGTACAGTATCTCAAGGATGACGCTCCTGGTATAGATCAGGCCCAGGTTTACCACAGCAGATATTTTGATCTCGTCGCCGGTGAGCATTTTTGTCCTGCCGCTTGATTCCACTGAAACAAAAGAAACCTGGTCCCAATAATCAATTATAAGCTTTTTGAAGTTGCCGGTGTGATTGGCCAGGTAATTGTCATTTTCCGCAAACATTTTCCCCCTGTCAATTGCCGGTATATAAAAGCGGTTCGTGTATTCCTCTACCATCCGGCCGGTGTTAAAGACCGGAGCGATAGTTTTTATAGTTTCTTTCATCATGCGCAGCCACTCCGGTGAAAAACCCTCTTCCCTGCGGTAATACATCGGTATAATTTTTTCCTCCAGCACGCTGTAGAGAGAAAAGCAATCGTCCTGGTCCTGGACATCTTCGGTTAAATATTCTTGCTCGGAACCAACAATGAAACCGTTACTGCCATTGTACGCTTCAGGCCACCACCCGTCCAGGGTGCTGACATTGATTAGCCCGTTTAATGATGCCTTCAGGCCGCTGGTACCACTGGCCTCCATCGGGCGGCGCGGCGTGTTGAGCCATACGTCCACCCCCTGTACCAGATGACGGGCGAGATGGATGTCGTAATTTTCCAGCATCACTATCCTACCCCTGAATCCGGGCCTTTGCGAAAATTCATATATTTCTTTTATTAGTTCCTGCCCCAGTGTGTCAGCCGGATGGGCCTTGCCGGCAAATACAAACCGCACCGGACGCTCATTGTTGTTGAGCAGGCGTTCCAGCCTTTCCGGGGTACGAAAAAGGAGAGTCGCCCTCTTATATGTAGCAAAACGCCGGGCAAAACCGATGGTAAGAATATCGGGGTCAAGGTAGTCGTCTATTTCAAGTATGTTCTGGACCGGCTCCCGGTTGCGCCTGCGTTGCTGCTTCAGGTTAGTCCGCGCAAAGGAGATCATCTTTTCCTTTAGCAGTCGATGCACTCTCCACAATTCCCGGTCAGGGATCAGGTCAACATTATTCCATATTTCTCGTTCATCAAGCTGCTCATACCATCTTTTACCGAGATAGCGGGCAAAAAGCTCCTTAATCTCCTGGGCCAGCCAGGTCTCCACATGGACACCGTTGGTGACTGAAGTTATCGGTATCTCCTCGGGGTGGAGACTGCTGTACTCGGACTGAAACATCTTTCTGGATACCTCTCCGTGCAGGCGGCTAACACCGTTGGAAAGAAAAGCGTGGCGCAGCGCCAGCAAGGTCATGTTGAAACTGCTTCGCTCCGCGTCCCAGGCCATACTTTTCAATTTATTAATATCAATACCCATTTCGTTAATCATGTACTCAAAATGTTTTGCAATTAATTCTTCGTTGAAAAGGTCGTGACCCGCCGGTACGGGAGTATGGGTGGTAAAAATGGTGGAAGCCCGCACGACTTCCCTGGCGGTGTCAAAGGATACCATGAAGCGCAGCAGTTCTCTGATCCGCTCAACAATTAGAAAAGCGGCGTGTCCTTCGTTGATGTGCCAAACGCTGGGGTTAATCCTCATCGCCCGTAAAGCCCTTACTCCCCCAACTCCCAGGACAATCTCCTGGGAAAGGCGGTACTCCCGGTCACCACCATACAACTGTCCCGTCAGGTTGCGGTCCTGGGGCGAGTTCTTAGAGGTATCGGTGTCAAGCAGGTAAATAGTGACTCTCCCTACTTTTACCCGCCAGACCAGGACAAACACCGTCCTTCCCTGCAATTCCACCGTAACGTCGAGCTGGCTGCCGTCGGGGTTGCTTACAGGCGTTATCGGCAGTTCATAAAAATTGAGGTGCGGGTACTCGGCCTCCTGCTCTCCCTTGCTGTTTATCCTCTGATAAAAATAGCCCTGTTTATACAGCAGTCCGACACCAACAAATGGCAGACCCAGGTCACTGGCCGATTTACAGTGGTCACCTGCCAGCAGGCCCAGTCCCCCGGAATAAATTGGGTGAGATTCGTGCAGGCCGAATTCGGCGGAAAAATAGGCGATGACATCTTCCCTATAGCCGGGGTATTTCTCGGCAAACCAGGTCTCACGGCTTATGTAGCGGTCATATAGGTCAAGCACCCGATTGTAAAGGATCAGGTAATCCTCGTCCTGTGCTGCTCTATCCAGATCTTCCTTTTGAACGCGCATAAGAAATTTGACCGGGTTATGCTGTACTTCTCGCCAGAGTTCAGGATTAATTGACCTGAAGAATTCAATGCCGGCGGGACTCCAACTGAACCAGAAATCATAAGCAATCTCTCTCAGCCGGCTGATCGGTTCCGGCAGTTCGGGTGTTACCGATACTATACGGTAAGGAAACATATGACGCCTCCCGGATTTTTTGGAAAACTTCTACTCCGCTGCGGTTAAATCCTTTAAATCAGGATAAAGATAATTTAATACCTTGCTTTGCATAAAATAGTGATACTTATATATTATGAATTTCAGCGCTTACCGGAACCAAAACCTTTAACCTGATTCAACCTGAGCAAGGGGGCTGGAGAAATTATGTCCCTAAAAGCTAAAAAATGCAGGGATTTTTTGCTTTATATTCGAAGTAATTAAACATTTTCATAACACCGGGAGATAAGGATTTTCAAGAGGTGACACTTTATTCAATGGATACGGTAAACAGTTTTACTAACCCGAAATCTCTGGCTGTTATCGGCGCCTCCAACGCACCCGGAAAAATCGGCGCTGCTATTGTAAACAACCTGATTAAAAGCGGTTACAAGGGAAGGATCTACCCGATAAACCCGAAAGAAAAAGAAATATCAGGAATCCGGTGTTATGCTGCTGTGTCTGATGTGCCGGGAGACATTGAAATGGCCATCTTCAGCATTCCCGCTCGCAAAACCCTGGAAACAGCGGAAGAGTGCGGCAAGAAAGGCGTTAAAAACCTGGTTGTCATTACAGCCGGGTACAAAGAGATTGGCCGCGCCGGCGCCGAGCTGGAAAAAGAATTAATGTCGGTCTGCAGTCAATATGGCATGCGACTGCTGGGTCCAAACGTGGTCGGGTTTATTGATACCCATACTCCCATTAATGCTACTTTTTTAAAAGGATTCCCGCCAAAAGGAGAAATTGCCTTTATCTCCCAGAGCGGCGCCATCCTGGCCTCTATTCTGGATTGGAGCCAATCGGCAGGCATTGGCTACAGTAAAGTTTACAGCCTGGGCAATAAAGCGGACCTGAGCGAGGTTGACTTTATCGCGGAAGCTGCTGCTGATCCAAACACAAAGGTTATCCTCTGCTATATTGAAGATGTGTCCCACGGACCCGAGTTTTTAAAAGTGGTAGCCGAAGCGACTCGTAAAAAACCGGTGGTAATCCTAAAATCGGGCACCAGCCAGTCCGGGGCCCTGGCCGCCTCGTCCCATACAGGTGCCCTGGCGGGAAGCGACCTTGCTTACAATACAGCTTTCCAAAGATGCGGTGTCCTGCGGGTATCCAGCATGTCCGAGCTTTTTGATCTGGCCATATCTTTTGTCAACCAGCCGGTACCAAAAGGAGACCGGGTGGCCATTATCACCAACTCCGGCGGGCCGGGCATTATAGCCACCGACAAGGTTGAAACACATGCCCTGCAGATGGCCCGCTTTTCCAGGGAAACCATTGAAGAACTGCGCTCATACCTGCCTGCCGAGGCCGGCATATACAACCCGGTAGACGTCCTGGGCGACGCCAAAGCAGACCGCTTTAAGTTTGCTTTTGAAAAAGTTTTTAGAGATGAAAATGTGGACAGTGTAGTTCTGCTGCTGTGTCCTGTGGCGGTAACCGAACCACTTGAAACAGCGCAGGCTCTGGTTGAATTTAACCGGCTTTACCCGGAAAAGACAGTCATAGCGGCCTATATGGGCGGCAAATCTCTGGCCGAAGGAGCGGCGCTCCTTTCCAGCAGCGGCATCCCCTGTTTTCCCATGCCGGAGACTGCTGTCGAGGCTGTCGCAGGGATGACCGCTTACAGGAAAATGAGAGACCACGCGGCAACGGAAATTAGAAATGCAGACATAAAGCCGGACTTAAAAACCGTCAAAGCAATTTTCTATGATGTTAAAAGAGATAACCGCCTGGCCCTGCTGGGCAGTGAAGCTGCGGAGATTATCGCGGCTTACGGCATAGCGGCAACCCCCACTATCCTATCACAAAACCCTGATCAGGCCGCAGCAACAGCGGATCAATTGGGGTACCCGGTTGTTCTGAAAATTGCTTCCCCCAAAATTATGCACAAAACTGACGTGGGTGGGGTAATTAGCGGACTCCAGTCACCGGAGGACGTCAAAAACGCTTACGTCAATATAATCGAAAATATTCACCGTTATTTGCCCAAGGTCGTGCCTTACGGTATTGAGGTGCAAAAAATGGTACCAAAAGGAATAGAGCTGATCGTGGGCATGACCAGGGACGTCCAGTTTGGCCCCTTGATTGGTTTCGGTCTGGGCGGAATATTCGTCAACCTGATTAAAGACGTTTCCTTCAGGCTGGCTCATGGCTTGACCAGCGATGAAATAGCCGATATGATAGCAGAAACCAAAGCGTATTCTCTAATGAAAGGCTACCGGGGCAGCAACCCGGTGGATATCTTAGCAGTGAGCGATGCAATTAAGCGCCTGGCTGTATTAGTCACTGACTTTCCGGAAATAACTGAAGTTGATATCAACCCAATATTTGCTTATAAAGATGGCATAGCGGCCATCGATGTAAAAATAACCCTGTCGTGAGGTGATCATATGAAAAATCTTTATATTACAGGTATCGCCGGATGCGGCAAGACTGCCATCGCGCTGGGCATCGCCCTGAAACTGAAAGAGGAAGGCGTTAAGGCAACCTACTTTAAACCGGTGGGAAGTTGTCCCAGGCTTGCCTGCGGTAGAGACAACGACGCCCTGTTGATGCAAGAGATCCTTAACATGAAGGCCGGCGTTGATCAAATTGCGCCTTTTACAGCCGGCACCTCATACCTGTCCGGGCTGAAGAATCCGGAGACGGCCATGTCCAGTATCAAAGCAGCCTACCAGGCCATCTCCGCAGAGGCGGACCTGATCATTATCGAAGGGGCTACTTTCCCACATGTGGGCGCCGCCTACGGCCTTGATGTAGTCAGCCTGACTACACAGTTCAAAGCTTCGGTCTTAAATGCAATCAAATTGGATAACGATCTCAGCGTGGACCAGGCCATTTTCTTCAATAATTGCTGTAAGGCGAGCGGACTGGCGATTTCCGGGCACATCTTCAACAATGTCCCCAGACAGTTGCTGGCCAAAACAGAAGGCGTTTTCAAGCCGATTTTGGAAAATAAGAGCTGCACTACTCTCGGCATTATACCCATGCGGCCGGAAATTGCCTCGCCTACTGTTTCAGAGTATTATGAAGCTCTGGGCGGCGAACTGCTGACCGGAGAAGACAAACTGGACAGACTGGTGGAAGAAGTCGTAGTGGGGGCCATGACTATGGAAAGCGCCCTCAAGTACATGCGCCGTTCAGCAAATAAGGCAGTTATAATGGGAGGAGACCGGGCTGATATGGCCCTGGCCACTCTCGAAACCAGTACATCAGCCTTGATTTTAACAGGGGGCCTTTACCCGGATGTAAAGGTGGTTTCCCGCGCTGCAGAGAAAGGCGTGCCTATTATTCTGGTTCATTATGACACATATACCACGATTGAAAGAATAACCGAGGTTTCCAGACGGATCAGCCCCGGTGACGCCACCGGCATCAATATCGCCAAGGAAAACATCGAACGGCACTGTGACTGGCAGGCAATATTGAAATCACTGGAAGAATAGTAAACTGTGTATCGGAGGGCCTGCCCTGATAAAACAACAGACCTTTTATAATAGTAGTAAATATCAGATTTTAAGAAACCGGTAAGATAACTGTAATATTACTATAATTATTTTGTTGTATTATCCTTGCCAACAAAATGGCATAATGAGGTGTTTCTTATAGCCAAGAGGGTACTAATATTAAATAATAGGTCCATGATGCGAAGAATAATCGTAAAAACCTTTAATAATAATGGGTATTATGTTGTCAGTGAAACCAAAGACGTAAATGATGCTGTTAAGGCATGCAAGGGGCTAAAGCCAGATCTGGTGGTAATTGATGCGGAGATGCCTTACACATATAGAACGCAGGCAATATCACTGATTAACTCCATTTGCGCCGAAACCAGGATCGTATTGTTAAGCGCCTTGGGACCAAAGGTTTTTATTGTGGAACCCGTTGGGTACTTTCCTGATGATTTTATCATTGAACAACCTCATATAAACCATCCCCTGCTGATCATCGAAAGAGAATTTTCAAAAAACCTGTATGATTATCTCGACTCATTAAACAGTACAACCTTCAGCACACCTTCCCGAGTCGGGTAAAGTGTGTCATAGCAAAAAAGCATGCTTCTTTCCGGGTTGTACGATCACCGGATGGAACTCACTCTTGACGACTGGAAAAAACCATCCAGATGGAAAGAAACAAACTGAATTTTTGTTTTCAAAGACAGTGCCAACAACTGGGATAACAATAGCAGGCAAAACTGGTCGTTCACCATGTCGAAATAGTCGTAACTTGTCGTTAATCTAAAACTGTGAAACCTCCTTTTGGGAGGTTTCACAGTTTTACTCAAAAATTTTTCCGACAAATTTGATTTCCTCACCGCAATTGCCGCAGTTCCTGCCGGACAGGCCCACACCACGGGCGGAGTGACCGATCCTGCTGATTACCTCATCCCCGCACTTAGGGCAAAAAGTATCGTCAGTTCCTGGAATCTGCGCGTTTCCGATATAGACATAGTGCAACTTTTTAGTCGCAATTTCTCTGGCCTGTACCAGTTTTTCCAGCGGGGTGGCCGGCAGGTCCATCTTGTACGTGGGAAAGTAGCGGGAAAAATGCAGGGGAATATCGGAGTCCAAAGACGCAATCCAGCCTGTCAGGTGCTCGATCTCCTCCTCTGCTTCATTCAGCCCGGGAATAAGCAGGGTGGTCAGCTCGACATGGCATTCCCGACAAGCTGTTTCTACGGTCCGCTGGACCGGCTGCAGGCTGCCTTTACAGTGCTTTTTATAATAATCTTCCGTGAAACCTTTGACGTCTATATTCATAGCGTCAATATAGGGGAGAATTTGCCGCAGGGGCGCCTCGTTAACTGAACCGTTTGTTACAAGCGCATTTTTCAGGCCAGCTTCTTTTGCCAGTTTGGCCGTCTCAAATACAAACTCATACCACATGAAGGGTTCATTATAAGTATAGGCCAGGCCGATATTGGGGTAACCCATACTGACATAATCAAGGGACATTTCCACCAGGCCCGCCGGGGTGATATCGTTAGTGAGCGGGTCACCATGAGCTATCTGCCAGTTCTGACAGAACTGGCATTGAAAATTACAGCCGAATGTGCCTGCTGAAAGGATATAAGAGCCGGGATAAAAATGATACAGCGGCTTTTTCTCGATCGGATCCATACCGTAGGAAGAAACCTTACCGTAGTTTGCGGCATAAAGGATACCGCCGCGGTTTTGCCTGGTGCGGCAGACACCGGTTTTTCCCTCCTGTATTTTGCAATAATGCGGGCAGAGGACGCAGGCCGCCGCATTTTGATCTCTTTTCTCGTAATACAGCGCTTCTCGCATAGGTAATCCTCCAAAATTGTAGGTGCGAATTTATACGCATAGCAACAAGGTTCTGAACAAGTTTGGCGCTGCCGCGCCTTGTTCGATTGAAAACGAGCCTACATCGTTTGGTCCCATCCATAAATAAAATATTTTTAATCCTGTTAATCCTGTTTTAATCATGTTAATCCGGTCAAATTATTTTGTTTTATTTATACCTTACTACTTCAAACCTTTCCAGCTCTACCGGCTCGTCCGGTCGGATGCCGGCCTTCTGGCGGGCTATGCGTACCTGCTCTTCCGCTGTATCTATTCCCTCCAGGTTGGGCAACAACAGGCCGCTTCTCCGGCCGGATCGTACTATTACTCCATACTTCACGGGGTCCAATTGGTGCAGGTACGAGATGGGTTCGGGCGGCTGCAGCACATCCACGGAATAGTCAAGGTCGTCCAGCTCATCCTTGCGGACAGGCTGAAAGCGCGGGTCATGCGCACCTGCGCTGATGGCGTTGGCCGTAACCTCCTCGACAATGCCGGACCTGACCGGCTCTATGGTCCCGATACAGCCGCGCAATTGTCCATGCTTTTTAATGGAAACAAACACGCCCGCTTTTTTCTTGAATTCCTCAGGTATCTCAGCCGGAGCGGGAGGTGGTGAGCCGCTGACATAACTCTCCAGAGTATTGCGCGCCAGCTTGACCAGGTAGCTTTCCCCGGCCTGTTTTTTTTCCCTTTCCGCCTGCCGTTCGGAACGCATTCTCTGTAAAAATGATTTTTCCGGGTTTTTACCTTCAGGTTCCAGGGAGGCCACCAGGTAGCCAACCCCAAATGGACCCTCGTATGAAAGAACCTCTGCTTTGACATCGTACCCATCCAGTGCGCCCAGCATCATCACAATGGAGTGGTAGCCACACTCCCCCGCGCTGGCGACCAATTTCGGGTCCATTTTGACAATGCCCTCTGCATCCGGTACGGCCAGCAGCCTGGCCAGCTCGCTGTCAAATTCTTTTCCTCCCGGTAGATAGCCCCCGGGAGCATCATCAGTGAGACCGTGGGAAAGGTCACCGCTGGCCAGCAGGGCTACCCTGCGCCCCAGTGTCTCAGCCGCTTTGCGCACAGCGACACCAAAGAGATAAAGCTTTTGGGGCGGGCCCAGACCCATAGACACATGGACCAGCGGCGTCTTCAGCTTAGCCCGGCGGAGAAAATACACCGGCACAACCACCCCGTGGTCCAGGCGCAAGCTTATACCGTACTGCCTTTCTTCTTCTTCGGTCAGTTCAACCGCCGGCATGCCCATGTCTGCAGATTGTCTTTTTATTTCACGTGCCAGAGCCAGGTCATTATCCAGTAAATACCTGACATTGCCGGCCCGGAAATTTCCCAGATCACCTTTTAACTGCGGGGACAGGTTTATGCCCACCACATCCCGAAAGATCGGCGCGTGAGGCGAAATAATTACAACTGTATCAGCAGCGCTTTTTACAACCCGCCTGCCCAGTTCCAGCAGCGCCTCCTGGGTGGCGGAAACCTTTGACGCCTCTTCACCGCCGACCTCCGGCACGGCTATGGGTGGGTGCGGGCAAATGCCGCAAAATACTACGGACATTCTTTCTCCTCCTATATTTTTTATTAAAAACAAATAATGGAAATATTTAATCACAAGATTTACAGTATTATTACCGCTCCCGCTTTTTATCATGTAAATATACCGGAATAAACGAAATATCCCCCCAGACCTAAAAGGAAAATTCCGCAGGCCACGATGACCCCGCTGTAGATCCTGTCACTGAGAAACTTCCTGCCGCCGGCCACCATCGCCGCGATCAGGCTGTACCAAACAAGGTCCGCCAGTATATGCCCGGTAAAAAAAGAGGTAAGCCCCAGGGTTCCCTTCTGCATGGATAAAGTAATATAACCAAGGCCGACTGTGGCCCACCACAGGATCCAGTATGGATTGGAAATACTGACCAGTATGCCGGCCAGAACCGGGTGCATGCGCTTTGGCTTTGCGGCCTGCCTGGAACCGTATCCTGCCCCGCCGCCTGCGCCATGATTGCCGCCCGCCCCGGACTGTTCAGTCATTTTGAGCGAGACCCGGCCTGCAGCGGCATCTCTCGCCATACCGGCGCCCATATACAGTAAAAATACTCCGCCCAGGACCGCTATGGTCTGGGACACTCGCGTTGTCGCCAAAACAACTGAAAGACCGCCAATCAGGGCCAGGATCAAAACCAGCTCAAGGATCGCGTGTCCCAGCACGATTAATGGACCGCTGGTAAAGCCCCGTCGGGCGCTCTCGCCTATGGTAACAGTCAGCAGGGGTCCCGGCATGATCGCTCCTGAAAATCCCACAATAAAAGCTGTTGAAAAAATAGCAAATATCTCCACCATATCACCGCCATTTTTTACTAGTTTATTTTTAAGCGGCAAATTACCTGCTCTTATTTGTAGAAACATTTTACTCAAAATGATTGTCGTGACATCCTCGAAGTGTGCAACATTAAAAGACAGTTATAGCAATATAGCTACATCAGCCTATTCTCGAACAATTCGATTATGCTTTTTTCTCGGCCCAATAAGTTTTCAAAGAAATATTATCCCTTATTTCTAATATATTTGCTTGTTTTTGTAGATCTAATCTCAAAATGGTTTAGAGAGAATAAAAAAGGTGTAAGCTTTGTATAACCATAGTTTCTGGTGTCAAAATCCGGGTATCGCTTATTGAGAGTGCTGCCTAATTTTCCTAAAAACACCCAGCCGTCTTCATCTAAAGTCTCAGTAATTATAGTTCTAATAGCCTCTATTAACTTATCAATACTAGTCATGCCAATTTTTTGTTCTTCTTGCCCCTGTGCTTCTTTGATAATTTTGTTTTCTGTTGGTTTCGACGCCATCGAAACCAGTACTTCAAGATATTTAAACTTCTCGCAAGCTGATATAAATGGTGTAGGAGTTTTCTTTTCTCCCATCCCAATAACATACATACCCGCTTCCCTGAGGCGTGCTGCTAACTTAGTAAAATCACTATCACTTAACACAATGCAAAACCCATCCACATGATTTGAATAGAGTATATCCATAGCATCAATTATTAAAGCTGCATCGGTTGAGTTTTTGCCTGTTGTATAACTATATTGTTGTATTGGAGTAATAGAATAATTAAGCAATACATTCTTCCATGAAGCTAGTTGGGGTTTTGTCCAATCCCCATAAATTCTTTTATAAGTTGGTATGCCATGATTTGAAATTTCGTCAATTATATACTTAATATATTTATCAGATACATTGTCAGCATCAATTAATACAGCAATTTTCTTATCTTTTTCCATTATTCATCTCCTCGTATTTAACCACGGGACAATTTCAGATGGTTTCTTGAGTATCTGTGAGACCTGTTGATTATTACTATAGTCTGATAACTGTATGAAGCTATTGCCGGGATCATGGTTTTTGTGATGAAACTGGATAAAATATGAGCCAGGAACCTGTTCCTGACTCATTTGTTTATTATGTCATTAGGTCTTCAGGTTGGATATTTCTTCCTGCATTTGTCTCACAAATTCATCTACCGTCTTAGCGGTGGAAGTGAACCTTTCCACCAGCGCAGTTTGTTCCCCGGTGGCCTGATTCACAGAACTAATCCCGTCCATAACCTGCTGCGAATAGCTTATAATCTCTTTAACCATACCGATCATATTATCGAGATCTGTCAGAAGCGACTTAACAGACTGGGAAGCCTCGCTGGCCGCGCTGTACCCCTCGGTCACTGTCTTCTGGTCGTCCTCCAGACTGGCTGACGCCTGGCGGGCGTGCTGCAGCGCTTTTTCAAACAGGCTGTATATTCCTTTGGTAGCAGTGGCGGCATCCTGCGAACGCTTTTGTATTTCAGCTGCCAGCGCGGTAAAGTTGGACTCTTCTTTAACTAATGCTTCAGCCGCTCCCGCAATCTCTTTTTGGGTTTTGGATTTATTGCTGTCGGCGATAAAGCTCTTCATTTCAGTAACTGCCTTCTGGGCCAGCAGGTTAGCCTGATCAGCGATAAGGGCGATGAACTGTATTATGTCGCCTATCTTTTCCAGATGGGACTCCAGTTCTTTGACCGATTCACTGGTGCGCAGCATGGCTACACTGCTTGATTTCATCTGTTTCAAAAACTTCTCCAAAGTTTCCTCGGCACGCGTCAGACTATCAGCGGTTTTTTCAGAAGCTTTGATTACCGCTTCTGAGCTGGACTCCATCTTACCTGCAGTTTCAGAAAGCTGGCTCATATTCGTCACAGCGGCATCAGAGGTGTCGGCCGCTTTCTTGATGCTGACCTGCAGTTCGTTTGAGTATTCGGCGGCATTAGCCACCGAATGGTTCATTCTCTCACCCAAATCACGTAGTTTATTCACCATGTTGACAAAGGACCGGATCAGGCTGCCCAGCTCGTCCTTGGACGACGTTTCCAGATTTATAGCTGTAAAATCCCACCCGGCTATACGGTCGGCCTCTATCTCCAACTTCTTAACAGTGCCTGTAATCCGGTTCGAAATATATATGATTAAAATAATCAAGGCGATGGTGAGGACAGCTCCTCCACCCAGGATCTGCCCCCTGGCTACAGCGATCTGCCGGTTGGTTTCAATCATGGAAAAGCCGACCCGAAAGCCTCCCCAGTGGCGACCGTTTACAAAAATTGGGGAGGATATATCCCACATGGTTTCACCGGTATCTCCCCTCTTGTATACCTGCAGGAGGTATGGTTCTGTGTTCTGGGAAGAGGCCAGGCCCACCTCGTCATTAAATATCCGCTTGCTGCGGGCCGGGTTGTCCCCGATCCCACCCGGCTCAAATACGCCGCTCTTGGGATAAATACTATTATGGGTGGGGACGTAGCCGTTTATGTCCTGTGTTACCGCGTAGATTACAACTTTATCATTAAGAAAAGGGTCCTGTACCATGCTTAAATTCTCATCTGTAAAAGAATCAAACAGGGTATGGTACTTTTGCGGGCTTGTATTTGGAATTGGTATATAATTTGCGTCAAAAATCTGTTCTTCGGTCATAACACCATGGGCAATAGCGTCAGAAATTATTTTCCCTGAGGTCGCAGCGCCGGTCTGGGCCAGTATGATACCTCTTTCGTGCAGGGCCTGGCGCAGCGTGTTGGATTGTCTGTACAGGTCATAAGCTAAAAAACCGATCAGCATTGGCAGTATAACACTTATTATTATAATACTGTTTTTAAGTTTAAGGGATTTTACAGCAAATTGTTTCACCAGAAATTCACCCCTTGTACACTTATTTACAATACAAATTATTTATATGTTCGGTATTTTAAGCAAACATCCTGCCAAAACTAATAATATCGGCGGATTATAATAAAAATATCACATTAGGCCGCGCACATGCAAGGCAAAAGTTAAAATAGACATTCGAGGTAAAAATTAATCGTATTGGATTAAAATCCAATACGATTAATCGTTGCCGAGATATTGCTGCATGATTTGCCACCATTCATATACCCAGATATGCCTCTTTAATATGCTCGTCATTCAATAGCTCTTCACCGGTGCCCTGGCTGTAAATCCTGCCGTTTTCCAGAACGTAAGCACGATGACACATTTTTAACGTCTGCACCACATTCTGTTCAACCTGCAGCACAGTAACGCCCTCATTGTTAATTTCTTTAATATTGTTGAATATTTGCGTTACCAGCACCGGAGCCAGTCCCAGCGAAGGTTCGTCCAGGATCAGTAGTTTTGGCAACGCCATCAATCCTCTGCCGAGGGCCAGCATCTGCTGCTGGCCGCCGGAAAGTGTTCCTGCCTCTTTGTTCTTTTTTTCCTCTAAAATGGGGAATTGCTCAAATATCTTCTTCATGGTCTCTTTCCTTTTGGCTTTTGCCTCGGGAAAAAGGGAGCCCATTTCCAGGTTCTCCCGCACGGTCATTTCAGGGAAAAGCCGCCGGCCTTCCGGCACATGGATAATACCCAGCTCAGCAATCTTATATCCGGGCATTTTGGTTATATCCTGCCCAAGAAATTCAATCTTGCCTTTCTTGACATTCAGCATCCCGGAAATAGCGTTCAGCGTAGTTGTTTTACCGGCGCCGTTGGCGCCTAGGAGCGCCACAAACTCCCCCTCGTTTACCTCGAATGTGATATCCCACAATACCTGCACGTCTTTATAAGCCACATCTAAATCTGCTACTTTAAGCATAGGCATCTCCTAAATATGCTTTAATTACCTCAGGGTGATTAGCCACTTCCTGGGGTTTTCCCAGAGCTATTTCTTTCCCGAAATTAATCGCCAGAATGCGGTCAGAAATACCCATCATTACTTTCATGATGTGTTCAATAATAATAATGGTAATACCTGCGTCACGAATGCGCCTGATTAGCTCGATTGCTGCCTCGGACTCCTTGGGATTGAGGCCGGCGCAGGTTTCGTCAAGCAACAGCAATTGGGGTTCCGTGGCCAGGGCCCGGGCTATTTCCAGTCGCTTGCGCAGGGGTATTGGCAGGCCTTTGGCTTCCCGCAACTTATAATTGTCCATGTTGCAGAAGTTAATAATTTCTTCCGCCCTGTGCCTGGCGTTAGTGATACTGCCCGTCCGCAGAAAAGCCCCCGCCATTACATTTTCCTGAACAGTCATGCGCCTTAAAGGCTTAACCACCTGAAACGTCCTGCCTATGCCGATCTTACATATTTCATGGGCCGGTAGAGCGTCAATTCTTTTATCTTGAAACCAAATCTCTCCTGATGTGACCGGAAAGAACCGGCTGATCAGGTTGAACACAGTGGTCTTGCCGGATCCATTAGGTCCGATGATGCCGAAAATTTCCCCTTTTTCAACACTAAAACTTAAGTCATTGACAGCAGTCAGACCACCAAATTTCTTAGTTAAACTCTTTGCCTCAAAGAAACTCATCTACACACCCCCGGACAAGCCAGCTTTTTTCCGCTGTGTAATACGTTTTAATATATCCAACTCCCCTGCGATACCGTTGGGCAGGAACATAATAATGAGACAGACGATAACGCCAAACACAAGTACATTGGCCGGGCCAAGGGTAGTGCGGAACAGTTCTCCCATAATAATGTACAGCGCCGCCCCGATGGTCGGACCCCAGGTAGTGGCCACACCACCGAGCATTACTACCAGGATTACCATTATCGAGATATTAGTCAGGTTAAACACAATGTTAGGTTCGATGAAAGCTACATAATTCATATAGAAAGCTCCGGCCAGGCCGGTAAAAAAAGCACTCGGCAACAGGGCCAGGTTTTTATAGAGGCTTGTGGGTATACCCAACGAGGTAGCCGCATCTTGATCCTCCCTGATGGAAACCAGATAAAAGCCGACTTTGGAGTGCACGATCAGGTAAACCACCAGCACTGTGACAGCCAGCATACCCAGTCCCACATAATAGTAAAATACCTTGGATGTGATTGCGGGCATAATCAGAATTCCCTTAGCCCCGTTGGTAAAATTTGTCGTGTTTAAAAATACCAGCCGGAATATCTCACCCAATGCCAGTGTAGCCAGGGCAAAGTACGGTCCCCGTAGACGAAAGGCGATTGCGCCGATAGGTAGGGCTACCAACATGGCCATCACCGGGCCCAGGATTAAGCCCCACCAGGGTGACAGGCCCAAGTGCAGGGTCAAAAGACCCGCCGAATAAGCGCCTACACCAAAGAAAGCGGCATGACCAAACGAAACCTGGCCTGCGTAGCCACTGAGGAGATTCCACGCAGTACCCATAGTCGCCCAAATTAAAACCAGAATCAGAATATGCTGCTGGTACGGTGCTTTAATAACCAGCGGCAATGCAACTGCAATTAGAGCAAAAGCGATTGTCATCAACATCTTTTTGTTTAACATAATTTTCTCACCTCTTCACTAAACTCCTTATACCACCCGGCAGGAACAAAAGCACCAGTAAAAATATTACTAATCCCACCACGTCTTTATAGCCCATGGAAATATAAGTGGCGCCCAGAGACTCCGCGAGCCCGATGATTAAACCGCCAATAGCGGCGCCCCAGGTGCTGCCCAAACCGCCGAGGATGGTAATGATAAAGGATTTAGCTGTAAACAGGTGGCCCACATCGGGAAACAGGTAAAACATCGGCAGGAGTAGCGACCCGCCGGCAGCGGCCAGGGCGGCGCCCAGACCGAATGTAATCATTGTGATTTTTGAGGAATTAACACCCATATAAACAGCGGCGTCCCGATCCTGCGCAGTTGCCCTGATTGATTTGCCGAGATCCGTATTAGTCAGGAACATGTGCAAAAGGAATGTAAAAGCCATAGCGATGATAAAACCGATCACCAGGGGCACGCTTATGGACATCGCGCCGATATAGATAGCTTCCGAGGAATAGCTTGTAGTAACTGAGCGGTAGTCGGAATTAAAGATGAGGCGAATTACTTCGGTCAGAACAAGCATGATACCGACTGTAAGCAGAACCTGGTTCTCAGGCAAAATGGAATCCACCTCAACCAACCGGTTAATCATGTACTTTTGAATAAGGCAACCGAGTAAAAACAATACCGGCATGGCTATAAACATGCCAATATAGGGGTCTATTCCATAATAAGTAGCACAAACATAGGTTACATACATCCCTACCATAACCAGGGCGCCGTGCGCCAGGTTAACGATCTTCATAACACCCATGATTAAAGTCATCCCGATGGCGATCAGAGAATACATGCCACCAAGTAGTATACCGCATATTACCGTCTGGCCAAATTTAATCCACATGTCTTCCAAAGTATATCCCACCCTCCGTTATGCAAAAAGCAAAAAACATTTTTCGGTACAAGCGGAAGGAGCGTTAACTCCTTCCGCTTGTACCATATATTTAGTTCATTACAGACCGTTATCTCTCATTCCAATTCGGGACGGGATAAACATAGCTGGCTGACTTGACATCTTCCGGCCATACAACTTCCAACTTCCCTTTATCCCACTGCACAACATATGTGATGGGCTTATTCTGATTGGTGAAGCCTTCCCAGTCTTCAAATTTGATCGGTCCCATGATACTATTGAAGTCAGTTTCCTTCATAGCCTTCTGAATGCCGGGACTGGTAAGATCCGTAGCCCGACCCAGGGCGTCGGCTATAATGTACATGGTAGTATAAGCTTGGGCGCCGTGATAATCAGGTTCTTTCCCGTATTTCTGCTTATATTTATTATAATACTCGTCCGCACCCGACCAGGTCACGCTCGGCACCCACAGACTGGTGGAAGCTACATAATCTGAAGCTGCCCCGGCATTTTCGTAGAATTCAGGCATGGTATAACCAGCACCGTTGCCGACAAATAGTTTGGTGTTAAAATTAAGCTCCTTCATCTGGTTGATGATCATGGACGCGTCCATAACATAGGAAGTTGCGAAAATCATGTCCGGGTTGGTGCTTCTCAAGTTGGCCAGCATCGGCTTGAAGTCGATGGCGCCGTGCTCGTATGCCTGATCAAACACAACATTGATGCCTCTTTTTTGGCATTCTTCCCGGAAACCCTTGGATGAAGATATGCCGAAATCCGTGTTTTCAAAAATGATCGCTACATTTTGCGGTTTGACCACTTTTTCCATCATATCCCAGAAGGCGCCGGTGTACTTGCTAGCAGGCGCCGCAGTGCCTCTGAATACATAGCTCCAGCCCTGCCTGGTAATATCGTCGGAAGAACCGGTAGCGATAAGGAACGGCTTCTGCATCGACTGGGCTGACTGGGCAATCACGTTGGTGCAGGCGCTGCTGTAGCCGCCGCTGAGCATGGCTACCTGGTCCTTGTTGATCAGCTTTTCGGTAGCGGACTTTGCCACGTCCTGCTTACCCTGGTCGTCTTCGTACATAAGTACAATTTCTTTTCCACCGATACTGGTTTTACCTGCGGCCTTAAGCTCTTCATAAGCCAAATCAAAGGAATTTTTTTCCATCTCCCCAAACATAGCCTCGGGTCCGGTCAACGGTAGTATTATTCCAACCTTCACTGTATCTGAACTATCACCGCCGCCGCAACCGGTGGTAACGAGCGCGAGAAAAGATACAAGCAACAATACAGTTAAGACCTTCCTGTACTTTTTCAATGAAATCCCCCTTATTAAAATAGTTTTTTTATGTAACCATAAGAGTTAGCATATTAGTAGCGACACACCAGTTACCTCTCCAACAATTTCTGATTCATCCAGTATAAAAAATGACTATTGTTTTCGATCACCTCCTTTAGTATTTATATTAATGTGAACCCAAAATAATATCTTGCAGGGCAAAAAGGTTACTATCTGTTTAAATGATTGAGCGTGTCTGGCGTGCTCAATGGCACTCTTGTTGATGTGACTTCCCTGATAGATACTTCCTGATAGATACTTAATATTGTATACAATAACCACACTTTCGCATTTTTAGCATCATTATTATAACACAATAATTATCTGACTCGTTAAAAAATCCACATGTTTTATCTGGATTTCATAATGTATATTGGATACTTGGATACATGCATACATGAATACAGTATAGTAAATTCATAAATGTGACATATGATTAAAGTACTTTACAATCTCGACGGGATCTCAGTCTCAATAGTCGGTATTTTGCGATAAAAAGAGGCACCGATTAGCGGCCTCTCATATATTTACATTTACCCCGGTACAGGTTGTTTTGAAGCCAGTTTTCTACGCGGTTAATAGGGTCAGCCGACAACAATATGCTCTTTTACATAATGGTACCTGTCTTCGGGTTTCCGCCCGCGAAACAAAAAACAATAGCAAAATATAGGTGGATCCCCGTTCCGCTTAGCCAACCATGATTTTTTCCTCAGGATAGCGCAGGCGTGTCTTTTGTTTGGCTCTGGCTATGGCGAAAGCCAGGGTCAGCGGTCCCAACCTACCCAGGAACATAGTCATCATTATTAAGATCCGGCCGAATATGGTGAGATGGGGTGTTAAGTTCATGGTCAATCCCACCGTGCCGAAAGCTGATGTCGTTTCAAATAATAACGGCAGAAAATCAGCTTTTTCCGTAATTGTCAGTAACAGTGTCACCATAGTTACAAGACCGCCAGCAAGCAGAAGGATAGCCAGGGATTTGTAAATTTGGTCCTGTCCAATCCGGCGCTGATAAATCTCAGCATTTTCCTTCCCCCTGATTATGCACCAGACAGAAACTGCGAGGGCGCCAAACGTGGTGGTCTTGATACCCCCTCCGGTAGAACCGGGGGAGGCGCCGATAAACATAAGAATAACCATTAAAAACTGCGTGGCCGAGTGCAGCGCCCCCATATCAAGTGTATTGTATCCCGCTGTCCTGGGCGTGACTGCCTGAAAGTAAGACGCCAGCACTTTGCCCGGTAGGCTCAGGTCCTGCAGGGCATTGTTATATTCGAGAAGATAGATCATAATTGTGCCGGTTATAATTAAGAAACCACTGACGGAAAGGACCAATTTCGTGTGCAGCTGCAGGCGGCTGGATTCCTTAAAATGTCTGACAATATCGACAATAACACTGAAACCTATGCCGCCCAGGATGATCAGCGTGGTTATACAGAGGGTTACCGTGGTGTCACCTGCGTAACCGGTAAGGCTCTTAAACTCGCAAAAAAGATCAAAGCCGGCGTTGTTAAAGGAAGATATGGAATGGAAAAGGCCAAACCACAAGCCCTTCTGCCAGCCCAGATCATATGGCCAGCGCAGCGAGAGTATAGCCGCAAAACTGAATTCAGTTACAAAGGTGAAGAAAAGGACATACCTGGCCAACCTGACAATTCCAGCCAGGCTGGTATAGTTCAAGGATTCCTGGATAATCAGGCGGTGTCTCAGCCCAATGCGGCGACCGAGCAGCAGGTAAATGAAAGTTGCCATAGTCATAAAACCCAAACCGCCAACCTGGATTAAGGCCAGTATCACTATATGCCCGAAGGTAGTCCAGTAAGTCCGAGACCACTGAAAAACACCTAATAAAAAATAGCAAAAATACTACTAAATACCTCTAAAACACAACTGAAAAACCCCCTATATGATATAATGAATGTAGCGCAAACACTAGATCTAAGGGGGTT
>JAQVXL010000018.1 GCA_028709235.1 Desulfotomaculaceae bacterium | reverse complement strand
GAAAACCCCCTTAGATCTAGTGTTTGCGCTACATTCATTATATCATATAGGGGGTTTTTCAGTTGTGTTTTAGAGGTATTTAGTAGTATTTTTGCTATTTTTTATTAGGTGTTTTTCAGTGGTCTCGAACGTCCCATTGCCCCCCTTAATCTTCCCTTTATTAAAATCTTTATGTGCACAGATTTGTGTACATAAAGATTTTATAAAAAACAACGGCCTTTTTCAAGTGGCCGCAGGGATTTTAATAATATTTATTTCCAGCACATTAAATCTACCGGGGAGCATAATTAAATTAATTCAGCACCTGTTCCAACAAAATTTTTATCTCTTCCCCGGTTTTTGCCCTGTTTACCATTTCTCTCAGGCGGGCCGCCCCGCGCAGGCCTTTCATATACCAGGCGGCATGCTTGCGCATCTCCCGCACCGCCACGTTTTCCCCCTTATTTTCAAGCAGCAAATTAAAATGCTTTAGAGCCATAGCAGCTCTTTCTCCCGGGGTGGGTCCCGGCAGCATTGCGCCTGTTTCCAGGAAATACACAGTCTGCTTAAATATCCAGGGGTTGCCGAGTGAGGCCCGGCCAATCATAATCCCGTCACAACCGGTCTGCTCCAGCATGAGCAGGGCATCCTGGGGTGTCCAGATATCTCCGTTGCCAATCACCGGAATAGCCACAGCTCGCTTAACCGAGGCAATTATTCCCCAATCAGCTTTCCCGGCATAAAACTGGGAACGGGTGCGTCCGTGTACTGTTACAGCAGCTGCCCCGGCGTCCTCCACCAGGCAGGCCATTTCTACCGCGTTAACAGAAGATTCATCCCAGCCTCTCCTCAGTTTGACAGTAACCGGGATCTTTACCCGCCCTACGATAGCCCTGATTATCGCCGCGGCTTGATCCGGGTTCCTCATCAGGGCTGCGCCCTCGCCATTTTTGACTATTTTCGGAGTGGGGCAACCCATGTTCACATCAATCAGCCGGGCGCCGCGGCTTTCCACGATTTCGGCGGCCGCGGCCATATACCCCGGATCAGAGCCGAACACCTGGATGCTCACCGGGCTGTCCTCCCCTGAAATATCCAGCAGGCTGCATGTTTTAGGATTCCCATACAAAAGAGCCTGGTCACTGACCATTTCGGTGCAAACCAGGCTACAACCGGCCTCTCTGGCCAAAATCCTAAATGACTTGTCCGTGACGCCGGCCATTGGCGCGGCTATCACAGGGTTCTCTAATACTATACCGCCGATTTTCACCGCTGCACATTCCTCTCGTAAATAAGCCTGAGTCCATTAAGGGTTAGATAAGGATCCACCACTTGGATATAAGTGCTTTCCTGGGCAATCAGGTTGGCCAGGCCGCCGGTGGCCACAACTTTAGTGTTTTCGCCCAGTTGTTTTCTCATTCTCCTGGAGATCTCATCAACCTGGCCGACAAACCCGTAATAAATACCTGCATGCATAGAGTTGATGGTGTTTTTCCCGATTATGGACGCCGGCTTGGTTAATTCCACCCGGGGCAGTTTAGACGCCCGCTCAAAAAGGGCCTCCGTTGAAATGCTGATGCCTGGCGCTATCGCCCCGCCCAAATATTCACCCCTGTCGCTGATGGCGCAAAACGTTGTCGCGGTGCCAAAGTCCACGATAATAAGGGGACAGCCGTATTTATCAATGGCAGCTACCGCGTTGACGATGCGGTCGGCGCCGACTTCCCTGGGATTTTCATACTTTATCGGCAGGCCTGTTTTAATGCCGGGTCCGACTATAAGCGGAGTCAGCTTGAAATATCTCTGACATACCCGCTCCAGGGTAAATGTCAGCGGCGGTACCACCGTAGAAATTACTATGGCCTCGATCCGGCTCATATCATTACCTGAAAAAGAAAAAAGTTCCCTGAGCTTTACTCCGTATTCATCTGCGGTCCGGTTGCGATCTGTAGAAATGCGCCAATTTACCACCAGTTCGCTGCCGTCAAAAACACCCAAAACAATATTTGTATTACCCACGTCGAAAACCAGAATCACTGCCATCACCACTTTCCGTTTCCGTATCACTTTAGATCATTCTACCAAAGGTGCCCGGCCTGGCGCAACAGGAATGCAGAGCCAAAGGCCACCACACACAGAAACTTTTTTAACTCTACAAATAAATGTGATGGAGGTGCTTGCATTGCCACATTATTCTTCATAAAAAAGGCTACTTCCCTTTCGGCAGGCAGAATCTATTTGCCGGGGGGATGCAATTGGCTAGATTACACCGTTCAGCCTGCGGTAAAGCGCCCTGGCCATAACAGCGGCTGCCGCCGCCTTGACCAGATCCAGTACGACAAAGGGGACAAAACCAATATATAGGACTTTTACGACTGAAACAGCCTGCCCCAGGTAAAAGTTTAAAATGACGTATATATAAGGAAGACCAATTATGTAATAAACAACTATCCCTGCCACCATAGATAGAAAGTAACGGGTAAAACCGCTTTCCTCTCTGTTTTTCAACAGCGCTCCGATAACGTAAGCGCTCACAGCAAAGCCAAGCAGTAATCCGAAGGTGGGCTTCAGCACATAGGCCGGACCGCCAAAAGGAGGTGTTGCAAACACTGGAATTCCCACCAAACCAAGCAGGATGTAAACAATTATGCTCAGAGACCCAAGCCGGGCGCCCAGCAGACCTCCGGCCAGCATCACCACAAAAGGCAGCAAGCTGAACGGTACGATACTTCCACCATAGCGCACCAGCATCGCCGCCACCACCGCCAGGGCTGCAAAAACGGCGGTCATGGTAATATCACGGGCAGAATAATTGGACAATCTCCTCACTCCTAAAAAAATTTCCGTGATTAACAGGGCCGCATTACCTCAAGTTTCAAATCTTTGAGCATTTGCATGTCGTCCTCCACCTCCCTTCCGGTAGTGGTAAGGTAGTTACCTATTAGCATACCGTTAATTCCAGCCGTAAACGCAAATGGTTGCAGGCTCCGCAGGGCTGATTCCCTGCCGCCGCAAAGACGGATAATGGCTCCCGGCAGAACCATTCTGAACATGGCTGCTGTCTTCAGAATTTCCGTGGGTTCTGGGACAGGTTTTTTCCAGAGGGGGGTTCCAGGGATGGGGTCTATAGTGTTTAAAGGTAACGATACAACTCCCAGTTCTTTTAACTGGAAGGCCATTTCAACCCGGTGCTCCCATGTTTCGCCCAGTCCCACAATACCACCTGAACAGATATCAAGGCCGGCTTTGCTTGCCGAACGTATCGTTTCCAGCCTGTCTTCGAAACTGTGGGTGGTACATATTTCAGGGAAAAAGCTTCTGGATGTTTCAATATTATGATGGTACATAGTGACCCCAACTTCTTTTAGACGCAAAGCTTTAGTATAGTCTATGATACCCAGCGAGGCACACAGGCTTAATTGGGTTTTTTCCCTAAGCGTTTTATATATATCTATAACTTTTTCGAAATCATCGCCCTGAATCCCTTTGCCGCTGGTAACCAGGGAAAAGCAACGGGTTCCTTTAGACTCCATTTCATAAGCATTTTCCAGAACTATTTCCTTTGAAAGAATAGGGTAAGCAGGTATGTTGGTTTGATAATGTACAGATTGAGCACAAAAAGCACAGTTCTCGGAACAGCGCCCCGATTTAGCATTAATAATGGAACACAAATCAACCCTGTTGCCGTAGAAATGACGGGTAACCCGTAAAGCCGCTAAAAATAGTTCATTTAACTGGTTATCGTCCAGCTTGCCCAGAGTTAACGCTTGATCAAAAGTTATATCGTCTCCTGATAGTATCTGGTTTAGCAGACAACTAAACACCAGGATACCCCCTCGAACATGCATTTTGTTAACCGCAATAAGTTTATGGGTTGACAATAATGTTATAATAATTACTTCAAAATAACCAGTAGCATAGGAGAAATCATTTCTTTTGTAAAATTATAATTTTTACGATAGGCGGAGGGATACTTCACCTGATATTACCCTCCTAAGCTCTCCGCCGGGCAGGCGCAGAAGAAGCGCCCCGTCACTGTCTATATCTTCCGCCCATCCGTCCCAGGAATTATTCGGCGTGCTGATCCGCACCGGACAGTTTAAGGAAACGGACATCTCTTTCCACCTGGCCAGTACGGGCGCGAAACCCTGTTCCAGCCAGGTCCCGTACCAGCGTTCAAACTCCGCCAGTGTGGTCTGGATCAGCCTCACCCTGTCTATTTTCCTTTTGGACTCATTTTTAAGCGAAGCGGCGCTTTCCCGCAGTTCTTCAGGAAAGTCCGTCTCATCCTGGTTGACATTAATCCCTATGCCTACAACCAGGTAATTAATCCTCTCCATCTCCGCGCTAAGCTCAGTCAAGATACCGCATATTTTCTTGCTTCCCACCAGCAGGTCGTTGGGCCATTTAATGCCTGCCTCAATCCCAGTTTCCTTCTTAATCGCTGACGCAACCGCTACAGCAGCCAGCATGGTTACCTGGTTGGCTTCAGGCGGCAGAACAGGTGGACACAAAATCAGGGAAAACCAGATCCCCTTGTATTTGGGGGCAAACCATTTCCTGCCCAGCCGGCCTTTGCCGCCAGTCTGCTCCTCAGCCACAATCAGAGTTCCCTCACCGGCGCCCTGGCGTGCCAGTTCCTTGGCCTTGTCGTTAGTGGTGGATTCAGTGTCAAAGTAGTAAATTTTTCGGCCTAAAAACCGGTTTGACAGCCCGTCCCAGATCTCTTCTGGGTATAGCCTGTCAGGTATACCGGTTAGAGTATAACCCGCACGAGGCCGCGCCTCAATCTCATAACCCCTTTCACGCAGGGCCTGGATGTGCTTCCAGACCGCTGTCCTGGTGACATTGAGCAGCCTGCAGATCTCTTCGCCGGAAACATAATCCGGACTTCTATCTTTGAGCAGGCGCAATATGGTTTCTTTCAAGAGAACCACCTCAAATCAATTTTATTTAATTCACAGGCTAACGTCAACCATATACAACAACAAAGTTAACGTTATTTCGTGAAACAACGGATGCAGGAGGACTTAACTGCCGTGTTCGGGATGGGAACGGGGGTACCCCCTCCGATATTGCCACTAGAAACCTATTTTCTTCTTTGCAAGTCCGGAATTTATCAGAAACCTTTGTGCGGATAAATCCGCACTTACAGTCGGGGACATTCCCCGCATTAGATGGGCAGGCAACTTATAGGTACGGCTTCAGCCGCACATCTTTAGCCAAGGCATGTCTCCAATCGGGATAAACTTACCTCCATCAAGACGCATTTGGAATATCCCCGACGGAAGGGCAGGTTATCTGCGTTTAATTTCTTTTATATCCAGGCTTATGTCTAGTGACCTGACCGAGTGGGTCAGCGCCCCCACTGAGATCAGGTCGACTCCGGCTTCAGCCACGGCCCGGATGTTTGCCTCAGAAACCCCGCCCGAGGCCTCCACCAGGGCGCGCCCGGCGATCAGCGCCACAGCTTCCCGCATCCTGTCGGGGGTCATATTGTCGAGCATTATGATATCCGCACCGGCGGACAGGGCTTCCCCAACCCCGGCAAAGTCCTCCACTTCCACCTCGATCCTGGCTGTATGAGGACTGCCCCGCCTGGCCGCCTCTACGGCCGCCCTGATGCCCCCGGCTATCTTAATATGGTTGTCCTTAATCAGCACAGCGTCAAAAAGGCCGAAACGGTGATTATACCCGCCCCCGACCCGTACAGCATACTTTTCAACCATACGCAGGCCAGGGGTAGTTTTTCTGGTGTCAACTATGCGGGGTTTATTCCCCCCCACCAGCTCCACCAACCGGGCCGTCCTGGTGGCAATACCGGAAAGGTGCTGCAGCAGATTTAGAGCAATCCTTTCCCCGGTCAGAATTGCTCTCGCGTTACCGGATATCTCAGCCAACACCATACTGCATTCAATTTTTTGGCCATCCTGCGCCAGCGCCCGGAAGGCAATTTCAGGATCAAGCATTTGAAAAACCATTTCCGTCAGCGGCAGTCCCGCCACAACACCATCTTCTCTTGCTATGATATATCCTTGCGATCCGGCGTCCGGCGGAACAATACTGTTGGTGGTTATATCTCCCGATCCGATATCTTCATACAAAAATCCTTCTATTATTTTTTTCAGGGTAAGCAAATTAAGATCCACGATATCTTCCTTTCAGCGATTTTCAGCGATTATATCTCATATTTTTGTTTAAGAAACTGTACCGTAAAGTCTTCCAGGGAAATTATCTGCGGGTCAAAACCAGCAAGCAGGGCCCGGGCATATTCTCGATCAAAGATAAATACCCCTGCCCCCACATCTTCCGCAATGCCCATACGCACAGTCAGGTAACGGGAAAAGCCCTCGGTCAGGTTTGACTCGATCCAGCCTTCCCAGGTGTAGGGCACATCTTCGTTAAACTTGTCCATTAACTGCTCGTCTTTCTTCAGTTTCCCCGCCAGCCGCTTAAATGACCAGCCGCCTGTAAAAACACGGAAGAAAGGGCGGCTCAGCTCGTTGAAGGCAATGGACCAGATTTTTTCCGGTTTGTCGCTCCAGCGGATTCCGTAGAGCGAGTCTTTGTCCCGGCTGAAACCAGAGGCCCCGATCAGCCGCATATTCAGCAGCAATTCGAGAGAGTCAGGTTTTTCCTTAAGATATATCCCGGTCTCTTTCTCCATGTATCCGGTTACGTCAAACCCGCTTTCCACCTGGCTGTTGGCCAGATCAACCTTCTGCTGCAGCGCCGGCACAACTTGCTCATAGTGCGGCATAGCGTATTCTCTCCCATACCAGGAATAAAAATCCACCAGAGTGCTCCTGTTTTTGGCGTAAGCGCGGTCAACTTTCATAAATTCGATTATTTCATCCAAGCCGGCCTCCTGCTTACCTTCCTGGATCAATTTCTCCGCCATAGGCTGGGGGTGGTACTCCAGCATTATTTCGTGAAGCTGGGCCTGACGATGTTCATCCCAGTCGCTATAAGTGTCATACAGCCATTTGTAATGGACCGCATACAGCAGGTCCCTGTCAGCCTGCTCCTGCAACCCGGCCCACATCGCAGTACTTTTTACATTTGCCCGGTAAATCTCCTCTGAAGATTCAAAAAGAAACACGCTGAAATCTTCAACTTTTATAGTCAGGGGATTGGCCCTCTCTCCTGTCTTATTAAAATCTAATAGTTCACAGCCGGTGAGCAGAAATACACAAGCCCCTACAAACAGGATCGATGCGGCAATTATTATAAAAGATTTTTTCAACCCGCTCATCCCCCCTGAACGGTGCAAATCCGGCAATCACTAACTTATTTATATCCAAAATAGAAAATCTAAAAATAAAATCTCTCGAGATAACCAAAGGATAACAATAAAATTAAACCAAGTTGATCAATCTCCTGCTTGAAATATTAAAAAGATGCCCGCGTAAACACGCATATTGTCGAAACTGCTAACGGTTATTTCTACAATCAGGCTATAATACTATTTAAAAGGAAAAAAAACTGTAACGCAATGTTACAGTTTTCATAAACATAATTTTCAGAATAACCTTTTAATAGCTTCTGTTTTTATTAAAACAGTCAAAGCAGTACACAGGGCGATCTCCGCTGGGCTTAAAAGGTACTTCCGTATCTGCGCCGCAACTGGCACAGACTGCCGGGTGCATTTCACGCGGGCCACGGGCGCCCCGGCCGCCAAAGCCGCCTTCTCTGTTGGCTCTCTGCTTCCGTGCTGCCCTGCACTGCGGACAGCGGCCAGGCTCGTTGGTAAAGCCCTTTTCAGCATAGAACTCCTGCTCGGAAGCTGTGAATTCAAAATCCAAGCCACAGTCACGGCAATTCAGGGTTTTGTCTTGATACACGAAGATATCCTCCTCAAAAAATTATTTGCTCAATGGTGATTCACTTATCGTTGATCTCCATCACCATTAAGCGGCTGAGAAGGATAAATGAACTAAACATATTTATTGAGCTTACGTTATATTTTAACCTTAATGCGGTCAAAAGTAAAACAAATTATTCAATTATTTCACGTTTTTAATAGCAGTGATTAATATTAGCAAGATAATTCGAAATCTTCGCTACATTCCTAAGGGTAAACATGAAAGGAGCAGGTAAAGTGGAAAAACTGGTGAAAGTTGCTGCTTTTCTTGATGTCAATGAAGCTTATCTGGCCAAAGGCCTATTGGAAAGCGAGGGCATAGAGGCCCACTTGTTTGACGAACGTTCAGCGATAGTGGTATATACGTCCTATGCCCTGGGAGGAATACGGCTGATGGTCAAGCAGTCAGACCTGGCCAGGGCCAAAAGCATCCTGTCCGCTGCAGAATAATATCTGAAAGATTTTTCCAGCCGTATTACAAAGTGGTATTTTCAAACGGTTCCCTTCTGCGGGGCGGGCGAGGACCATAGTATTGGTAGTAATTACACTGGAGCCGCCCGTTGTATAGCTTTCTTTTTCGGTCCGATTTTCTGCCGAAGAGACGCTCAAATCCAGGGTGGGCGGCAAGTATGTAATATGACCAGGTATCGAGAGAT
Source organism: Desulfotomaculaceae bacterium (assembly GCA_028709235.1). Taxonomy (GTDB): domain Bacteria; phylum Bacillota; class Desulfotomaculia; order Desulfotomaculales; family Pelotomaculaceae; genus Syntrophopropionicum. Next base: position 28,468 of record JAQVXL010000018.1, on the reverse strand, counting down.
TGGAAAGCTTTCCCCATCTCCCGGTACAGTTTCTCCACCTGTTTTAGATCACCAAGGCGTTCTCCGTAGGGAGGGTTGCAAATAATATAACCATACTTGTGCCTGGAGCGGATCCCGGCCACGGGGATCTTCTGAAAAAACACTTTTTCCACAACTCCGGCCTGTCTGGCGTGATAGCGGGCCAGGCTCAGCACCGCACCGTCTATGTCTGAACCTATAATATGGAGAGGTTGGGTGTAATAAGCAAGTTCTTTGGCTTCCTCCCTGGCTTTATGCCAGAGGACCCGGGGAATAACCGGCCATTTTTCTGCGGCAAAAGACCGGTGCAGACCGGGCGCCATCTTCATACCGATCAGCGCCGCCTCAATAGGGATCGTTCCCGACCCGCAAAAAGGGTCGATCAGCGTCTGTTCAGGATGCCAGCGGCTGAGCAGGACCATAGCGGCAGCTAGGGTTTCCTTTAGCGGCGCCTGGCTGCCCAACTTCCGGTAGCCCCGTTTATGCAGCCCCACACCGCTGGTGTCAATGGTCAAAGTAGCCATATCCTTAAGCAGGGCTACTTCAATGGTATACCGGGGCCCGGTTTCCGGAAACCAGTCCTTTTTATACCTCTGTTTCATCTTTTCCACGATGGCTTTTTTAACGATGGCCTGGCAATCCGGCACACTGTGCAGCTGCGATTTGACGGATTTGCCATTAACCGGGAAGGCAGCGTGCTCAGGAATCCAGTCCGGCCAGGGCAGGGCTTTGGTTTTCTCAAAAAGCTCATCAAAGGTCAGGGCCTGGAACTCACCCATCTTCAACAAAACACGGTCTGCCGCGCGCAGCCACAGGTTGGCCCGGCATACCGCGGCTTCGTCTCCCGCAAAAGTAACTCTGGCGTCTTCCACCATCAAATCTTTGTAGCCAAGCTCTCTCACTTCTTTGGCCACGACAGCCTCAAGACCAAAAGTCGCCGTGGCGATCAATGTGATTTTACTCATATCCGTCCCCAATTTCATTTTACTAATAAAATGACGGGTTCTAAAACCCGTCTTGATATTATGATATACCCTGAACAGCCGGTGTATACTCTTCCTTATGTTTACCGCCTGAATATAATATGCTTTTGCCAGCGCGGCTCCGTATCCGGGCAGTCAACCCGGTAGTGCCCGCCGCGGCTTTCCCTGCGGGCCAGGGCCGCTTCAGACACCAATTCTCCTACCTGGAGCATGTTTTTTACTTCCATCTGCTCAGCGTTGTCCGCCCCGTGCCGCTTGAGGTAGCTCCATTGATCAAAAAATACCAGGGCTTCTCTCATTCCTTCACTGCTGCGCACCGGGCCCACCTTCTCGCCCATCAGCACCTCCAGTTTTTTGCGCAAGGCCGCGTAGTCTGTCTTGGCCGGTTCAAGCAGCCAGTCACAGGCAAATTCCAGGTGGCGGGGATGGTAATCCTTTAGAAAATGTTTGGTCTCTTCTACTATTCTCCCGCCAAACACCAATCCATCCAAAAGGGAGTTGCTGGCCAAGCGGTTGGCGCCGTGCACGCCGGGGCAGGAAACCTCGCCGCAGGCATAAAGCCCCCTGATGCTTGTTTCTCCCACCAGGTTAATTTTAACCCCGCCCATCATGTAGTGAGCAGCAGGCGCTATCGGAATGCGGTCAACAGTAATATCCAGTTGGTATTCCGCACAGGTCTTCATGATATTGGGAAAGCGCAATTTTATAAGCTCCGGATCCAGGTGGGTCAGGTCCAGATACACCTTGTTGGAGTTAGTCGCCGCCATTTCCTTTAAAATAGCGCGCACCACTATATCTCTGGGAGCAAGCTCCGCCAGGTCATGATAGTGCCGCATAAAACGCTGGCCCCGAATATTGCGCAGGTAAGCGCCTTCGCCGCGCACAGCCTCCGAGATTAGAAAGCGCGGGGCGCCCGGCAGGTTCAATACTGTCGGGTGGAACTGGATGAACTCCATATCCATCACTTCGGCGCCGGCCCGGAAGGCGATGGCGATACCGTCACCGGTGGCTATCTCAGGGTTGGTGTTGTGTTCAAAAATCCGTCCCAGCCCTCCTGTGGCCAGGACGACCACTTTTCCTCGAAACACCCTGCATTCCTGGTCTTGCCTGTCATAGGCCAGCACACCATAACAGGTGTTCTCCAGCACCAGCAGGTCCACCACATAGTGGTTTTCCAGCACCTTAATCCGATCATCTTCCTGCACACGCTGGGTCAGGATCCGCTGGATCTCCGCCCCGGTAGCGTCACCGCTGGCATGAAGAATCCGCCTCTGGCTGTGCGCCCCCTCCATCGTAAGGGCGAGTCCCTGACTGTCCCGGTCAAAGATAGCGCCCAGGTTAATCAACTCTCTGACCCGGTCCGGCCCTTCACTTACCAGTGCCGCCACAGCCTCCGAGTCACACAGACCGGCCCCGGCCACCAGGGTATCCTGTCTGTGCAGCGCCGGGGAGTCAGCATCCCCCAGTGCGGCCGCGATCCCTCCCTGGGCTTTATCCGTACCGGTATCCATCATGGTCTGTTTAGTCAGGACTGTTACCGAATTGCCCGCCTGAGCAGCCGAAAGGGCCGTATATAATCCCGCAATGCCGCTGCCTAGGATGATATATTCCTCTTCCACCTGAGGCAGATCCCGTGTGTCGAAGTTTACCATATAATTGTCCGGCAAACAAACTCCCCCTAATAAATCGTATAGAATTGTAGCATTATCTGGAAACAAGCACTGCCTTTAATTATAGCGAAATCAGACAAAAAAACAAGGAAGATCACACCAACGTCTGAGCTGCGGCTTGTGAAGAACCTGGCTTTTTAATCTCTGAGCACAAGCTAGTTGATATCGCCGTGGACTTCCCCCTGCTTAATTTCAGTTATTTTGTTCCCGCCGTCAACCATTACCACTGTCGGGCTGTATGATTTGGCCTCATGGCTGTCCATAATGGCATAAGAAATTATAATTACCACGTCTCCGGGCTGCGCCAGGCGGGCGGCGGCCCCGTTCAGACAGATTACACCGGAGTCGCGCTGCCCTTTGATCACATATGTTTCAAAACGGGCGCCGTTGTTATTGTTGACAATCTGCACCTTTTCATTGGGCATAATACCGGCAGCTTCTATTAGAGCTTCATCTATAGTGATACTGCCCATATAGTTCAGGTTGGCCTCCGTCACCGCAGCCCGGTGAATTTTTGATTTGAACATTGTCAGAAACATAACCCTATCCCCCACCTTGATGATATAACTACCGGGGACAGCCCCCTCACCTGGAACAATCCCCCGTTTCTTGCAAGAAGTGTATCCCTATTCCTTAAAGTATAATGTTATCAATTAACCGCGCCCGCCCCATTTTCACGGCCAGGGCCAGCAGCGCCGGTCCTTTAATGACCTCCACCGGTTCAAGATCCGGATGACTGTAAATTTCTACGTAATCTATCTCAGCCAGTGGTTCGGCTTTAATTAAGTCTATAACTAATTGCCGTATTTTCGCCGCGTCCCGTTCCCCCGACCTGACCGCTGCCGCCGCCCTGTTTAAACTGCTGGAAAGGATCAGGGCAGCCTGCCGCTGGTCAGGCTCCAGGTACACGTTACGCGAGCTCATGGCCAGGCCGTTCGGTTCCCGCACGGTAGGCACAGTAACAACTTCCACTTCCATATTCAAATCCGCGGCCATTCTTTTTATTACCAGCACCTGCTGGGCGTCTTTCTGCCCAAAAAAGGCATAGTCCGGTTTTACTATATTAAACAGCTTGGCCACCACTGTCGCCACACCTCGGAAATGGCCCGGCCGGGATGCTCCGCAAAGCTTTTCCGTGATGCGTTCCACATCGATATAAGTGCTGTATCCGGGCGGGTAGATCTCCGCCGCGGCCGGGTTGAAAACAGCGTCCACTCCTACCCCCTCGGCCATTGCGGCATCCCGGTCCAAGTCCCGCGGGTAGCTGGCCAGGTCCTCGCCCGGTCCAAACTGAGTGGGGTTAACAAAAATGCTGATAATAACAGTGTCGCATTGTTTTTTAGCCTGGCGCATCAAGGAGAGGTGCCCTTCGTGCAGGTAACCCATAGTCGGCACCAGACCAATACTGTGCCCTTTGCCCCTGGCCTGCCGGACAAACTCCCGGATTTCCGCAATGTCATGAAAAATTAACATAATTCCTCCAAATGCATCTTGATAGCGGCACGTCCATCCCGATCGGGGACATATCTCGACGTCAAAGCCAATCCCCAAACAGAGGTGTGTCCCCATTCCGCTGTCTTTGTACCGCTCAACGATAACGTACGTTGAAAGGTATCCCGTTCAATTCAAGTTAATACAGTTTCTTCAGCACTTCTTCGGACATCCCGAAGCAGTGCTCGGGACCCGGGAAAGTCCTCGCCGTTACTTCTTCCTTGTACTGTTTCAGCGCGGCGTCCATCTGCTCGTGCAGGTTGACGTATTTTTTTACAAATTTCGGTGAAGAGCGGGGGTAAAGCCCCAGCATGTCGTGAATCACCAGCACCTGGCCGTCACAGTGGGGACCTGCCCCGATACCTATAGTCGCTATCTGCAGAGACTCGGTGATCATTTTGGCCAGCGGCGTAGGCACACATTCCAGGACCAGGCAAAATGCCCCGGCCTTTTCTATAGTTTTAGCATCTTCGATAAGTTTTTTGGCCACAGATTCATCCTTGCCCTGGACCTTGTAGCCGCCCATCTGGTGGACAGACTGAGGGGTCAGCCCCAGGTGGCCCACCACCGGGATCCCCGCGTCCACAATAGCGCGAACGGTTTTGGCAATCTCCTGGCCACCTTCCAGCTTAACCGCCTGAGCGGAAGTTTCCTTCAGGATCCGCCCGGCATTGCGCATACCTTCCTTGCGGGAAACCTGGTAAGACATAAACGGCAGATCCGCCACTACCATAGCCCGTTCGGCGCCCCGGCAGACGGCTTTGGTGTGGTGAATCATCTCATCCATAGTCACCGGCAGGGTGGAATCATACCCCAGCATGGTGTTGGCCAGCGAGTCACCCACCAGAATCATATCAATACCCGCGTCATCTACGATCTTGGCCATTGAGTAGTCGTATGCCGTGAGCATGGTGATCAACTGTCCTTCTTTTTTCATCTGCCTGATTGTGGCTGTGGTTACCTTGCTGCTCATATACAACCCTCCCTTAGTAATTCTTCAAACATTTTCGCCTCTTCGGCATTAATGCTGCCTTTTTCCAGGGCTACCCTGACGGTGTAAAGACCGAGCCTGCTGTACAAATCAAGCTCCTGTTCTCCCACATCTTTTAAAACCTTCAGGTGCCCCTCCAGGGTTGGGCCGTCAGCCCTGGCTACCGGGCCAGTCAGAGCCTGCGGCGGTCCCACCTGGCTGATATTTTTTATTGTACCCCTGATCAGGGGAAATAACGCTTCAAAAGCTTCCCCCCGGGTAAGCCCGAAACGGCTGTAAAGCCCTGTTGCCAAATGCATCAAGGAAACCAGATAGTTTGAAGCAATACAGGCCGCCGCGTGATACAGAGGCTTGTCCTCGGCGGCTATAGAGAAGCTTTTACCGCCCAGGTCTGCCACAATCTGCCCGGCCAGAGTCAGCGCCTCAGGATCCCCTTCCAGAGCAAAATAAGAACCAGGCAGGTTTTCCATAGCCATCTTGATGTCGGCAAAAGACTGGAGCGGGTGCAGCGAAGCAGCCAGCGCGCCTGAGCGGCGCACGGCGCCGACCTCATCGGCTGAATGGGCCCCGCTGGTATGAAAAACTACCTGACCGGGCCTGAAACCGCCCCGCAGGGTGATCTCTTCCGCTACACTGGCAATCACACGGTCCGGGGTCGTAATAAACACCACATCCGCGCCGGCAGTTACCTCCTCCGGCGTCACAGTGGCAGGCACTTGTAATTCTTCGGCCACGCGCCTGGCCGATGCCATGCTTTTACTGGCCACCCCGGCTACCGGATAACTCTGCCTGCTTAAAAGAAGGGCCAGGGCAGAACCAACCTTGCCAGCTCCAACAACCGCTATTTTGGGCTTAGACACGAATATTATCTCCCTCGCATACACGTGTGGTCTAAAACAAAAAACCTTCCGGGAATACCCGAAAGGCGTCAGTTACTCACCTCCGTCTCGGTCCGTCCCGGCTCCAAGCGGTAAATAATCGCTAAAATCGCTAATAATCTCAAAAAAAACACAGTTAGGTGCGGTTCACACGGATACCACCCTTTTTCGCTTACATTTTAACATAGTCAATATTACAGGGCAATATTTTTTTAAAAATATAGAAAAAAACCGATTAAGCCGGATATAGCTGTTATTCAGCACCTGTAAAATAATGCTATAAAATGTTATAATAGGATGGCAATTTATTTTAACGGAGGGATAGTCATGTTTTTTAAAAATATTTTAGAGACGATTGCCGGCCTGGCCTCGGCTAAAAATAAAAAAATATACCTGGTGGGCGGTTTCCTGCGAGACCTGTACCTGGGAAATCCAGGACCCGATCTGGATTTCGCGGTAAGCGGAAACGCTATGGAACTGGCCAAGTCTGTTTCTGAAATCTTGCAAGGCGTGTATATCCCACTGGACAGGATTAACAGAGTTGCCCGCATAGTGCTGGAGTCCGGCGGGGAAAAGTGGCAGATAGACTTTTCCTCTTTCAAGGGAGTCAGTATTGAAGAAGACCTTTCCAACAGAGACTTTACCATCAACGCCACGGCTTTGGAGCTGTTCGCGTATATCAAGCTGTCAGAGGATAATGGAGACCTGGCGGCCCGGCGTTCGGCCCGCTGGCGCTGGCATAAGCAACTGATAGATCCGCACGGGGGTCTGGCCGATATTGAAAACAAAACTATCCGGGCGATCAGCAATTATGTTTTTGAAGCAGACCCCGCCCGCATTCTGCGGGGTGCGCGCCTGGCCGGCAAGCTGGGTTTCAGCATCAAACCGGAAACCCTGGAATTGATGAAACAAAGCCACTGGCTGCTGCAGGAAGTAGCGGGAGAACGAATCTGGGCAGAGTTATCCGCTGTCCTGGCTCTGCCCCAATCTTATCACTGGATCACTATTTTAGATGAAATAGGCGCTCTTTCCGAGCTGTTTCCCCTAACGATCAAGCCGACCAGCCAGGCCCGCAGCAGGGAAAGAGTCTGGGCCCACAACCTGAAGACTTATGACCTGCTGGAAAAGCTCTGCGGCGATCCCGGCGGGGAACTATCGAGTACCGGCAGGGCTGGAGAACTGGGAGAACTGGTCCGGCAGCATTTGGACCAGTCTCTCACCACCGGGCGCAGGCGCATTCAGCTGATAAAAACAGCCGCCCTGCTCCATGACCCGGGCCAGGCGGTAACCGCCATGAACCGGGAGGGGCAGGGCACTTTTCCAGACCACTCCAAAGCCGGTCTGAAACATGTGAGTGAATTTGCTCGCAGGCTGAGAATGAGCAAGACAGAGGAAGCCTACCTGAAAAATGTTGTGGGTAGCCATATGGATTCTTTCAGCCTTTTTAAAAACATGCCCGTGGAACCGGCGGCCATTCACCGGTTCTTCACCAAGCTGGGCCAGGAAGTTACCGATATTCTGCTGCTTTCCCTGGCCAATGCTGCCGCATCTGCCGCAGGTGGAGAGGAATCTCTCGATCTTCCAGGTTACCGCGCTTTTGTCGGCAATTTCCTCTGCAAGTATTACTTCGAGGCCGGAACCTACGTCCACCCGCCCGCCCTGGTCAAAGGGAAGGACCTTATAGCGGCGCTGGCTCTCCCGCCCTCAAAAAAATTGGGCGTACTGCTTGATAAAATCACCGAGGCCCAGGTCAACGGGCAGGTAACGAACAAGGAAGAAGCCATTGCTTACGTGGCCGGTCTTTTAGCAAAATAACTGCCCCCTGCTCCAAATGCTTCCCATACTACCCTTCCTGCTTTACTCATAATATTGAAACTTTATGAAAAATTCTCATACCGGTGACAATATCACAAGAGCGCAGGTGGCAATCATTGTTATAAAGATGCTGCAGAAGGCATGCCTGATTTAGCAAATAGAATAGTAATCCCATGCAGGTATGGGCAGGGGTGTATCCCTGCCCATTCTGCACCGCTTAAGTCAGAAGCCGTTTTCTTAAACAAAATACTCCACCTGCGCGTCCGGGAAATATTCCTGCGCCAGGCTGTGGAAGTATTCTTTTATTTCTGTAAAAAGCTCTTTGGGGTAGACGTACTTGCCGTAGCCGAACTGGCCGAATTTAAAGGTCCTGGTCTCTTCCGCCAGGTCCAGGCCTGTGTTAGGAAACACTTCGAGGATAGTGTTTTTTGCTCTTTTGGTAAACCGGTGGGTGATGAATTCAAAGGTGAGGTCGGAAACCATGCCGCCCAGATCATCCGCTACTGCCTTAAATAAATCCCGGTAACTTTCCTTCCATCCATCTTCCGCGATAATCGGCGCTACCAGAAACCCCAGCGGGTAGCCGGCCTGCGCCACTTTTTCAGCCGCGGCCAGCCTTGCGGCGAGGGTTGGGGTGGCGTGCTCGTACCGCCTGATCACTTCGCCCGTATTAATGCTGAAGCGAAAACGGGTGTGCCCGTTGTGAGGAACATCCAGTAGCGTGTCAACATCTGTAAATTTGGTAACAAACCGGAACCGGCCGAATTCCTCATCTCCGAAGAACCCGATCACCCTTGCCAAAATGCCGGTGTATGGCTCTACAGGAATCGGGTCGGAAGTGGCGGCTCCCTCAAAAACGGTTATATCGGGCTTTCTTTTTTCAATGTAACCGGCGGCGGCAGTTAAAATTTCCTCAATATTAACATACACGCGCACGTAAGGCTTTTTGCCCAAGTTGGTCAAAAGGTAGCAGTATTCGCACTTGCCGGGGCAGGAGGTGACCAGGGGCAGCTGATAATGGGCCGACGGCCTGCATGTGGCAAAGGTCCTGGTGCGGCGCACTCCCACCACCAGCGTCCTTTTCCCTTCAGAATACCCCTCCGACCGGGTCCGGCCTGGGATGGACGTAACCCTGTTGTGGGAAGCAGTAAAGCTGGGTTCAACCCCCTTCTCATCAAAATATCTCTTTAGTTTTTCGCCCAGGGGATATTGCAGAGCGTCACGCTCGAAAATTATTCTCTTTGGTTCAAACACCATAACTACCACCCGCGTTTTTTCTTTTATTATGTCCACTATTATGTCAAACAAGCAGGAAGCGATAAACTATGCCGCCAGTCTAATAAACGAAGAAAAAACCCGGCGCTAATGTACATAGCATCCGGGTTCATTAAGGAGTATTTGTGGGTTAACAATTAGTCAAGGTTTTTACCATCAAACGGGGATATTTTATACTTAAATACCTCCCCGGCATTTTTCAGATTTACTCCGGTAACAATCTCATCGTTAATATTTGTTGAATTTTTTAATGACTATTTATATATAAGTATATGATATAGGTGTACATGTGTCAACCAGTATTTTAAAAAATTAAGCAAAGTTTTAAAAATTAAATTTAATAGCCCTCCACCCGGCCTGGATCAAACCAGCGCCTGACACAAAAGCCCTGCCGGGTACCGCAGGGCTAAACAGGGGAAATTTATGTGGTATCAGAAGTACTCCAGAGTCACTTTTTTCCCCTTTCCCTTTAAAAAATTAATCATATCGTTGATTACCTGTTTTCTTAATAAAACCCTGGAAGAGCTTTCTATCTGCCGGGTATGGTCAACTGAAGTCCCCACGAGGAAATTGAGGATGTCTGCTTCCAGCAATCGCATCACCAGCCTGCTGGCGCCGTCCCTGTTGAAGCGCAGTTGGCTAACAGTAACGCCCATCCTCAACAGTTCCAGGCTGTAGGCTATGGTCTGCAGCCCTTCTGTCACCAGGTCGACACCTTCAATAATTCCTGCCGGGGGCACCCTGCCGCAGGTGGATTCCATGTCTACCCTTACCTGCCGTCCCAGGACACGGCTCACCATGTTGGCAGTGGAGCTCCCGCACACAACCTTAACGCCGTCCCTGTCCATCAGCCGGTTTACCGCCCTGAAGTCGTCGCCCCTGGAGCCAGGCGGCCCGATTAATAAATCAAGCAAACGGGGCGGCCTGACCTTGACTACCACAACACTGGCGTCGTCTGCCGGGCATGACTCGTACAGGCTGTTGCAGTGGTCTGCAATTATCCTGGCGCAGGCAGACGCATCGTCAACAGAGGGCATTTTGCTGCAGAAAAAGTCTGAATAGCCTTTCCAGTCCCAATCCATGTTCCACACACCGTTGGCCCCGGCGTGAAGCACACCGTCGGAAACCAGTATGATCCAGTCACCGCTTTCCAGTGAAAACATTGACTGGTGAATAGCCTTTCCGGCTATATCCTTTTTGACTCTTTCTATTTGCTTCAGTCTTCCCCCATTGCCCCAAAATGTCTCCGGGGTATCGTATTCCACCAGGCGGGCAGTTCCCTCGCGGGTGAATATCTCAAGTATGCCAAAAGTGCTGTAGGCGTGACCCCTTACTTTGGGCAGTGTTTCGGCCAGGGTCTCTATGACCTCCTCGAGAGCGGCCCCCTGGACAATCATTCTCACTGCTGTTTTAGTAGTAAGCCTTGAAAGAATATTGGCTTTGACACCGCTTCCCAGCCCGTCCGACAACATTATGATCGCGGTATCGTCGTTTACGGCAAATTCAACACTGTCGCCGCAGAGTTCTTCCCCGTGTTTATTTAGTTGAGATATGCCTACATCTACCGCTATTTTCATTAGTTAGTCATCCTCTGCCTGCAAGTTCTTAATTAAAAATTATTTGTTTTTCACAAGTTTAATCAGCTTTGTCAGCTGCACTTTAGTATCTGCCGTAGTCTCCCCGAGCAGTCCGGCTATTTCCTGGGCCACCTGCATCTGCTTGGAGATTACTTCCTCGGCCCTTTTGATTGTTTCGTTGTTCCGGAGGTCTTGCTGCTCCTTCTGTTTCATGTCCTCGGTTATGTCAACAAGAATCCCGGCAATCTCCTGGGGTCCCAGGGGGAATATTATCTCCCTGGTGATCAGGTTCTTTTGTTCATAATTCATAGTAAGGTTTAACACTGCATCATTAACTGCCACCTGGAGAAAATTAGCGGGGTCCATGTAAAGAGACAGATCCTCACCCTTTAGATTTTTGTCCGGTAGGCCCAGCATCTTCCTGGCTACATCGTTTATTTCCAGGATTTTCAGCCCCCGATTCACTATAATAATACCGTTCGGCATAGAGGCAATGACCCGGTTGGAAACCGATTCAGCCCTCTCTCTCATGTAAGGGATGCACATCTTCAGCTCAGCAAAACCCTGGTAAACCGCGACAGCCTTGTCCCTGCAGGTGGGATACCCGCAGGAGCCGCAGTTGAGCCTGTTTTCCGGCTTAGACTTCCCTGTACGGGCAAATATCTCGTTTAATTCCGCCTCACCGGGTTCAGGAAGAGGGACCTGCCGGTTGGAGTAACTGCGGTACAGCTCGATATCTTTAAAATCCGGCGTCTTCCGGCTGTTTTCCCAGGAACGGCTCTTATTGAAGTAATCTAAAACTCTCTGTTTTTTTTATAAAAACATCTTCCTCATTGACGATCACCGGTCCGCTGACACATCCCCCGGGGCAGGCCAGCATTTCGATCAGGCCCACCTTGCAGGCCATGCCTAGCTGGAGATGTCTCAGAAGCTCCATACAATTTTCAAGGCCGGAGATAACCATCACCTTATCGTCAAGCCTGTCCATGCTCATACCGGCGGTACGCAGCATGCCCCCGTCCAGCGGAAATAATTTACCGGTACCTGCCTGCGGCCCGTCAAATTCCTCCTTGAATTCAGCCGGCAAATGTTCGAAATCGGGTATTTCTTCCTGCATCCACTCCCAGATCTCCCCGAAACCAAGCACTGCGTCAACAATGCCCTGATACTGTTCCTCCTCCGCCTCATCCTTCTTGGCTATGCAGGGGCCGATAAAAACCACTGCGGCGCCGGGAATCATTGATTTTATTATCCTGGCATGGGCTATCATGGGAGACACGATCGGGGACAGAGTTGGAATCAAGTCCGGGAAATGTTTTTCCACCATGCTGACCACTGCGGGACAGGAACTGGAGAGGAAAGTCCTGCCGACAGGCAGTTTTATATGCTCCGCCGCCGCCAGCTCAGCGCCAAAGGCCGTTTCCTGCACGCTGGCAAACCCCAGCTTTCTTAGTGCTGAAACCACCCGACCGTGCTTCAAAGGAAACCCCGCCGCAAATGAAGGCGCCAGGCTGGCAACAACCGTCCGCCCCGAGGAGATCTGTTCTTTAACCTTATCTACGTCGTTCCGCACCTTTTTAGCCTGCTGGGGGCAGACAAGGACGCACCTGCCCTCGTGAACGCAGCGCTCTTCCATCACTTCAGCCCTCTGGGCCTCGGACCCTGATACGTCTTTAATTTTGATAGCCTTGACCGGGCATTCGCGGACGCATTTGTAGCAATCCCTGCACCGGGCTTCATTTGTACATATTAAATCCATATCATACCTCCATGATGAAAATAAAAAACCCGGTTTATTTCGTACCGGGGGGGCTGTATATCCAGAGTCCTACAGCCTTGTCCTTACCTGCATTCCTAAATTCTTCGGGAGCATCGAAGATAAAATAAGCGGCATCTCCCTTATTTAATACATATTCCGCATCTCTCAAAGTAACTTCTATCTTGCCCTCCAGGATGTATAAAAAATGCTCCTTGTCCTGGTAGCCTGCTATATCTGTGCTTGCAGCGCCGGGAGCCAGCTCAAAAACCATAGGCTGCATCCTTTTTTCCCTGAGTCCCAGGAAGGTGAGAAGCTTTAACCCCATACCCGGATTGTCGGTGACAACCCGCTTATAGTTGTTGCTTCTTACTATAAGCCATTCCTCGGGCAGATTATCCTCTATGAGAAGAGTAATACTGGTGTTGAGGGCTGCCGCTATACTTTTAAGGGTAGAAAAAGACGGAGAGGTTTTTTCCTGCTCCAGCTGATAAAGAAAGCTGGCTGACAGGCCGACCTTTTCGGCAAGCTGCCGGACAGTCAAACCGTTGTTAATCCTTACCCTTTTAATCCGGGCGCCCAAACTCACTTATAACCCACCTCCTGCTAAAGGTACTGCGGCATATCCATGCGCAAGTCTAATTATAACACGTTTACACTATTAGTTGACACCTGAAAAACACTACTGTAATGATATATGATATCATTTGTGATACAATACAATAAATATATATTAATTGCACGGGGGAGCTTATTGGATGTGTAATGACAGCGGTTGTGGCCATGACAGCGAAAACACCAGGGTTAATGAACTTATAACAAAGTACAAAGACCGGCCGGGGGAAGTATTGAAATTTTTCAGAGAATACATGGAGATATACGGCAGCCTGCCCAGTAAAATTATAAAAAGGGCCGCGGAGGCTTTCGACAAGGAAGAGACAGAAATTGAGGACCTTCTCTACTCCTGCAATATACTCCGGCACGCCACCCCGGGGTTGCACCGGATCAGCGTTTGCATGGGAACCACATGTTACCTGAAAGGAGCCCAGCAAGTGCTTAAGGCGTTTTGCGGCGAACTGGGGATATCTCCCGGGGAAACAACCTCAGACGGCCTGTTTTACCTTGAAGTAGTGCGGTGCCTTGGCGCGTGCGAATTCAGTCCCTCCGTGATGGTAGACAATGAGATCCATCCCCATGTAAATCCCGACAAAGTAGCATCTATAATCAAATCATACATTTGAGCCTGAATATTCCCGGCTTGCAACAATAATGGGGCTGCTCAATTCTGAGACAGCCCCATACATTTCTAGATTATTTCCATTAATCACCTTAACAAGTTAATCATAATTGAACCTGCACCAGCTGATCCATTTGCATTGAATTCGGGGTTGCAATACAGTCATAAGCCAAAACATGGACTCCTGCTGCCACCGCTTCTTTTAAAGCCTGGCCGAATTCCGGCTGGGTCACATCATTTGGGATGAGATACTTTACAGGTTTAAACTGAATGATAAATACAAGATAAGCCTCATAGCCTTCCTGCAGCACATCCATTAAATGATAAATATGTTTCAGGCCTCTTTCTGTCGGCGCATCAGGAAAGGCGGCCACTCCATCATTTTCCAGGGTTACACCTTTTACCTCAATAAAAGCTTGCCTATCTTCAGCTTCAATATAAAAATCAACCCGTGAATTGCCATGCTTCTTCTCCGGGCACACCAACGTTGGATTTGCATATATTCCGCCTGCTTCAAGCCATTCTTTAACTACCTTGTTTGGCGCCTGGGAATCAATGTTAACCAATAATTTATCCTTTTCAACCGCTACCAGATCATATTTTGTTTTTCTGTTTTGATTAATATTCTCTTCCAAGTATACCAGGCTGCCAGGTTTCAACAATTCTTTGCACCGCCCGGTATTCTTAACATGGCTGGCTTGGACAACACCGTCTATTTCCACCTGGGCCATAAACCGGTTGGGACGAGCTATAAATTTGCCTTTATAGACGTTGCTATATTTCATCTGGTTTCTTTCCCGGTCATCGAACTAATATTTAAAATAAGTTAATATTATTTTTGTGAGCTGTCAAATTTTTCAACACTCTGATCTGTGCTTAGCAGCCGGGCCAGTTCCCCGGCCCTGCCGCGGCCGGGTATGCAAAGGCGGGGAGCAATTTCCGCCAGGGGCACCATCACGAAAGCGCGCTCAATCATGCGGGGATGGGGGACAATCAGGTCGGCGCTTTCAATCTTATCGCTGCCGAAAAGCAAAATGTCTAAATCTATCGTCCGCGGTCCCCAGCGTACAGTAGGGGCCCGTTCAAGCTTTTTTTCCGTGTCCTTTAACAGGGTTAAAAACTCATGGGCGGTTAAACTTGTTTCAACTTCCGCTACCGTATTCAGAAACCAGTCTTGCTTTGTCACATACAGTGGAGCGGTCTTGTATAAAGATGCAACTTTTTTCACCTGGATACCAGGGACTTCCTCCAGCATTGCCAAAGCTTTTCTGATATTGGCCTCTTTATCGCCCAGGTTGCTGCCCAGGCCAATATAGGCAGTTGTTGGCATCGTATTTCCTCCAAATTATAAATATTTATGTAATTAACATATTGTTTTATTATTATACATTATTTCTCACCGGAGTGACTTCAAGCAAATAAAAGTCCTTTGGCTGCCGGCTCCGGTGTATTAAAGGCTGTTTTTTCCCCGTGTTATTTCCACAGCCAGCCAGGTGAACCGGCCTGGCACGGGCGCTTGGGGCTTTTTAACCCGTACTTTAACCTGGTCTGCCGGGAATTGCTCCAGCAGCTCTTTAGCGACTGCCTCCGCCAAGGCCTCAATAAGCTGGTAGGAACGGCCGCAAACGATCGACTGCACCCTATCAAATACCAGCGCGTAATTTATTGTACGGTCCAGGTCATCCGAGCTCCCCGCCGGCCGCAGGTCCAGAAAAAGCTCCACATCCAATATAAATCTCTGCCCCAGAGTTCTTTCCTCCAGCTGAGCACCATGATAACCGAAAAACTCCATACCTTCAAGTATAATCTTGTCCATAAAAACTCCTCCAATCGGAGACACACCTAACATTCCCCAGCCATCCCGATCGGGGACATACCTCCGACCCAAAAGGAATACCCCCAATAGAGGTGTGTCCCCATTCCACTGTCAGAGCAACTCAAACATATACAAGCATCATCGGCGCCATAACCCGCCAAAGATGTGCGGCTGAAGCCTCACCTACAATTCCAATCTCACCTTGCCCACAATGGCGTCGGTCATCCGGGCTACTCTGGCCATCTCTTTTACATCGTGTACCCGGACAATGTCCGCGCCGTTGGCGATGCCGACCGCCACGAACGCCGCGGTCCCTTCCACCCGCCCTTCCACCGGCAGGTTCAAAACTTTCCCGATAGTGGATTTGCGTGACGGACCGATCAGGATTGGCTGTTCCAGACAGCGCAGCTCTTTCAGCCTCCGCAAGGTCTCCAGGTTTTGCCCCGCGTTTTTACCAAATCCAAGGCCGGGGTCAACAATGACCTTATCCCGGGTCACCCCGACTGCCAGGGCAATGCCGATGCCTTCCCGCAGTGATTCAGCAATATCACCGATCAGGTCCCGGTAAACGGTACCTTTTTGATTGTGCATCAACACCAGTGGAGCGCCGTATGACGCAGCAATGCCGGCCATGGCCGGATCGCCTCGCAGCCCCCACTGATCGTTAATAATGCCGGCTCCCTCCTCCATCGCCCGCCTGGCCACCTCAGCTTTGGTCGTATCTATGGAAACCGGCACAGCTATCTCGTTCACCAGCTTTTTCAACACAGGTATGATCCGGGATAGCTCCTCCTCAACCCCTACCGGCGCGAAACCGGGCCGAGTGGATTCCCCGCCCAAGTCGATGATGTCGGCGCCTTCCGCCACCATCACCCTGGCTCTCTCCAGCGCCAGGCCGGGGTCGCAGTATTTATCTCCATCCGAGAAAGAGTCCGGCGTCACATTAAGAATTCCCATCACCAGTGTTCTTTCACCCAGTTTTATTATCTTGCCGCGGCAGTCAAGCTCATAAGGGGCAAAACCCTCCTGCCCCTCCAATACGTCCCTGATCCTTTCAGCTATAGCGGGCAGGCCGAACGGCTGGTTTTTTAGTTTGGTCAGGAAAGCCTCATACTGCTTCAATGTGCCCATCAGGAGCACCCTTGTTTCCGGTATGGAATTATCAACCACACCCCGGGCGACTGCAGCCTCCCCGCCTTTACCGAGCATTTCCTGCTTCATAATGTTAGCCTGTTTCGGCTGCACACCTTCCAGCATGACCAGCCGGTGTACCGCTTTCGGCGCCATCCACAAGCAGCCTGACTTGTCCGCGCCAACCGAAGCAATAGTCCGGTAAGCTTCTTCTTTATTATCAACCATGACGCTGTAAACCCTGATCGCCAATCAAATACCTCCTGGATATCATTTGCCTGCAATAAATGCCAGACATAAACGCCGCGCACAGCTTGTCAAAATTATAAAGCGGTGGGTTGAGAAAATCAATCAAACCGTAATTAATATGCGGATAAAACCTGCATTCTTTTAGAATAATACTTTTAACAATAGAGAAGGAGGCGGGAGCAATACCAAAACGTGAAACAATCACCGAAGACGGTTTTAAGCGCCCTAAATTACCCGGAGATAACCACCGGCCTGCAGGTGTCCCCAGGCCCCGTGAAATAAAATCGCAGGAGGCGCAGCTGAAAAGCGTCCATAGGCACGGGACTGAGGACACAAAGTAGGCATGGCCGGAAAACTTGGACCGGCCAAGGGAGACCAAAACAAACACCAATGCGGCGCCACGCGCGCCGCATCTCCTCTTTAGAACAGACCGCTCACACTGCCGGTCTCGGTATTAACGTCAATACGCCTGTAGGCCGGGTCCGACCCGGTGCCGGGCATTAGTTTAATTTCGCCGGCCAGCGGGACCAGGAACCTGGCGCCGCCAAAAACCAGGATATCGCGGATCGGCAGGATCCAGCCCCGGGGGACTCCCTTCAGAGCAGGATCGTGTGAAATGCTCAGGTGCGTCTTGGCCATGATCGTGGCAAAGCTGGCATAGGCGGGATCTGACTCGAAACGCCTGGCCTTGGCCTCTGCAGCAGCGGCCCAGGAAACTCCAGCAGCGCCGTAAACCTCTCTGGCGATAAGCTCCACCCTCTGCCTTAACGGCATTTCCAGCGGGTAAAGGTATTTAAAATCAATTTTTTCATTACAGGCGTCCACCACAGCGTCGGCCAGCTCCAGGGCGCCCTCCCCGCCTTTCATCCAGTGCTCGGACACGGCGCAGCGGGCGCCGGCCTGCTCCACCAGCCGGCGGACGGCCGACACTTCTTCCCTGGTGTCGGTGTAAAAAGCATTCAGGCAGACAACCGGCTTTACCCCGGATTTCTTGACAATTTCAATATGGTGCAGCAGGTTGGGCATACCTTTTTCGAGAAGCTTCAGGTCTGTCCTGGTGTATTCCTCCGGCAGGGGCCGGCCCGGCACCACCTCCGGCCCGCCGCCGTGCATCTTCAGGGCTCTGATTGTGGCGGTGATTACAGAAACATGGGGTACCAGCCCGCTTAACCGGCACTTGACGTTCCAGAATTTTTCAAAGCCGATATCGGCGGCAAAGCCGCTTTCCGTGATGTGATAATCAGACATCTTGATCCCGATGCGGTCGGCAATTACCGAAGACTGGCCGATAGCGATATTGGCGAAAGGACCCGCGTGCATGAGCACCGGCTGGTACTCCACCGTGCTGACCAGGGTCGGGTTGATCGTGTTTCTCATATAAGCAGTTATAGCCCCGGCCACTTCCAGGTCGGCAGTGGTTACCGGCCGGTCATTTTGATCATAGGCGACAATAATCCGGTCGATCCGCTCCCGGAGATCTGCCAGGTCACTGGCAACAGACAGGATCGCCATCAGTTCAGAGCTGGCCGCGATACCAAACCTGGATTCCATTTGATAGCCGTCCATTTTGCCGCCGAGGCCCATGATAATTTTGCGCAGGCCCTGGGCGCAGAAGTCGATAATCCAGCCCATCTCGACCCGCTCCGGGTCAATATCCAAGCGCCTTAAATTGCGCCTGGCCAGTTCCCTGTCGTCATAATTCCGCTCATGCTGCATCCTGGCGTTCAGCGCCACCATAGCCAGGTTATGGGCGTTCATGATGTCATTGATATCTCCGGAAAGCCCCAGTGAAATCTCGGTCATGGGAATAACCAGGGCATTACCGCCCCCGGCCGCCGAACCCTTGATATTCATGGTGGGGCCGCCCGAAGGCTGGCGGATCGCGGCGCTTACGCTGCGGCCCCTCTTGCTCAACCCTTCCACCAGGCCGATAGCGGTTGTTGTTTTCCCCTCACCCAGCGGGGTAGGGGTTATCGCTGTAACGTTGATATACTTACCGTCCGGCCGGTCTGCCAGCCGCTTAATAATTTTCATGCTGTCCAGCTTGCAGATTCTGCCGTAAGGAATAATTTCGTCTTCTTCGAGGCCCAACCTTTCCTGCCAGTCAGCCGGGGTAGGCATGTTTTTTACTGCAGCCTCAGCAATTTCAAAGTCCCTCATTCTGGTAGGATCGTAAGGCATACCGATTCTCCTCTCGTTTCTACCTTATGTTTTATCCTATTATAATTCAGCGTGTCAAGAGAACCGTCAACCGTCCCCTTGACACGCTCGGTAACCTTTATCGGTAACTTTAAAGGAACTCTTTACTCATAAATCCAGCGATCGATGTCCCGGCTGTAATCCCACAGCTCTTCTTCCTTAAAGAACAGGGATATTTCCCTCTCGGCGCTTTCCCTGGAATCGGAACCGTGGATCACATTCCGGCCGATATCTATACCAAATGTGCCCCTGATCGTGCCCGGCAGCGCTTTCAGCGGATCGGTGGCCCCCATCATCTTCCGCGCCGCGCTTACCACATCCTTACCCTCGATCACCATCGCCACAACTGGACCGCTGGTAATGAAACCTACCAGCGATTCAAAAAAAGGTTTGCCCACATGTTCGCCATAGTGTTTTTCAGCCAGTTCCCGGCTGATCCGCAGCATTTTTAGCGCGGCGATTTTAAACCCCTTTTTCTCAAACCTGGCAATAATTTCACCGGCCAGACCGCGTTGTACACCGTCAGGCTTAACCATAAGATATGTACGTTCCATTATTAACCTCCACTGTTATTATTTTTAGGAAAAAACCCGCAGCTAAAGGCTGCGGGTTTGATAAACTATACTACCCCGTTCGTCCGCTCTCCCTCACCGGCCTGCTTCATCAATTCCGCAAACTCAACTGCCTCAATTGTCTCTTTCGCAAACAGCGTCTTGGCCACCAGGTGAAGTGTCTCAATGTGTTTTTCCAGAAGTTCCTTGGCCTGTTTATAAGAGCGGTCTATCGTCTGCCGCACCTCAATATCAATAGCGTTGGCCACTTCTTCACTATAATTCCGGTCCCTGGCCAGATCCCTGCCCAGGAAAGGCGTATCAGTCTTGCGCCCGTAAGTCATCGGTCCCAGGTCGCTCATACCAAATTCCATGACCATCTTTCTGACCATATCGGTTGAACGCTCCAGGTCATTTTGGGCCCCGGTGCTGATTTCTTTTAAAACCAATTCTTCGGAAACCCGCCCGGCCAGCAGCATAGTCACCTGGTCAAGGAGCTGGGACTTGGTGGCGTAATAACGATCCTCCTTGGGCAACAGCAGGGTGTAGCCGCCCGCCCGGCCTCTGGGGATAATCGAAACCTTATGCACCGGATCAGTGTTCGGCAGTAAAAATCCGACCACGGCGTGACCGCTTTCATGATAGCAGACCAGCCACTTTTCCTGCTCGCTGATTACTTTTGATTTCTTTTCCGGCCCGGCTATTACCCGCTCAATGGAATTCTCCAAATCAGCCATAGTGATCTTTTTCCGGTTCTGCCTGGCGGCTAAAAGCGCCGCTTCATTGGTCAGGTTGGCCAGGTCAGCTCCGGTGAAACCCGGTGTCCGGCGGGCCAACACTTCCAGGTTGACTTCTTCTTCAACGGGCTTGCCGCGCATGTGAACTTTAAGGATTTCTTTGCGCCCGTTGACATCCGGCGAGTCTACCACCACCTGCCGGTCAAAACGCCCCGGTCTCAGCAGGGCCGGGTCTAGAATATCCGGCCGGTTAGTAGCCGCCAGGATAATAATGCCTTCGTTGGGCGCGAAGCCGTCCATTTCCACCAGAAGCTGGTTGAGCGTTTGCTCACGCTCGTCGTGTCCGCCGCCAAGACCCGCGCCGCGCTGACGGCCCACCGCGTCAATTTCATCCACAAAAACAATGCAGGGGGCGTTCTTCTTGGCCTGTTCAAAGAGGTCGCGCACCCTGGAAGCACCCACACCCACAAACATTTCCACAAAATCAGAACCGCTGATGCTGAAAAACGGCACTCCCGCTTCACCTGCCACGGCCCTGGCCAACAGGGTCTTGCCCGTGCCGGGAGCCCCGAAAAGAAGCACACCCCGGGGTATCTTGGCGCCCAATTCCTGAAACTTTTTGGGGTTTTTCAGAAATTCAACAATCTCCTCCAGCTCTTCTTTAACCTCATCGGCCCCGGCCACATCGGCGAAGGTTACCTTCTTCTTATCGTCGGTTTGCAGCCTGGCCCGGCTCTTGCCGAAGGACATGACCCGGTTGCCCCCGCCCTGGGTCTGCTGCATCAGGAAAAAGAACAGGAACACCAGCAGGAGGATGGGCAGCAAGGTTGTAAGGAGACTGGCCCACCATCCGGGCCGGGGAGGCGGCTCACTGGTCCAATCCACCTTCTTTTCTCTTAAAAGATTGTACAGGGAGGTATCCTCCGCAGGCCCCTTGGTTTCAAATTGTGTACCGTCAATCTTTTCACCCGATATGGAGTTGGTCTCGCCGTCCGACTGGATCAGAACCGACTTTACCTGTCCCTGGTTCACATCATCGAAGAACTTACTGTAATTGATCTGTTCAGGCAAAGTCGCTGTGGGCGTCGTATATTTAAGCAAGGCGATAATAACCAGAACTATCAGCAAATAGATGCTGAGGTTCTTTATTACCTTGTTCACTAGGCCACCCCTCCTAAAAAATGCAATGAATCATAACTGCTATTTTATCATATTTCGGCTCTTGTTACAATAAAAAGCTTGATTTGCCACGGTTTAGTTTCAAATGCAGCATTTTTTTAGTACTGCCGCCTATTTTCCACTTTTCACCGGGCCTGACCCCGCCTACCCAGATAATTTCCTGGGGCGTGCATACCAGTGGGATGCGGTCTCTTTCTTCACGGGGAATTTTTTGCTTGATGAAAAAATCCTTTAATTTTAACTCAGATGACTGGCCGTAAGGACGAAAAACATCACCGGCCAGACGGCGCCTCACAAATAGGTCGGGCGGCAGCTGCTCAAAGTCCAGCAAAGCTTCGCTCCGCGGCAGTTTTCGTGGGTTGCAATCCGACCTGGCGCGGTGCAGCGCCGTGTCAACGGAGATGTCGATCTCCGGAATATAGGTTGTACCCGGCACCTGCAATTGATATATGTAGCCCGGCACGTCCTCTCTCACCGGCGCCGCCTTCAGTTCCAGGGCCCCATAGGTCCTGACGGCAACTACATGACCGGGCAGGACCGCCTGTGAACCGGTGGTCCCGCTGTTAATCAGATTGAGCGCTGCCTCAGCATGTTGAAAATCTAAACTGCCCGAGGCGCCGGACGCGGTTACAGCTTGCCAGGCCCGGCGCAATACCCTGCGCCTTAGCGCCAGCGGGGTCTCAACAAGCTGCTCCAGGCTTAATGAAACATACCCGGTGTATGCTGCCAGAAGCGCTTCCTGAAATGCTTTTGCCGCCATTTGATCAAGATAGCTGTCTTCTGCCCGGCATATTTCGCCAAGCCTCAACAGGGCCGGGACCAGCTCCGGGTTATATTCTTTTTCCAGCAGCGGCGCCAGCCTTAACCTGATCTTGTTTCTGGTGTATACAGGCTTTAAATTGGAGGAGTCCTGCCGGAAGGCCAGGTCCATCTCGCTGCAGAAACTTTCGATCTCAGAACGCCGCACATTTAAAAGAGGCCTAATAAAAAACCCGTCACGGACAGGCAGGATTCCTTTCAGTCCCCCCGTACCTGCCCCTCTTAAAAAATTAATCAGGATCGTCTCGGCCTGATCATCTGCCTGGTGGGCCAGAGCCACTCTGGACGCCCCTACCTGGCCCGCACAATCAAGAAGAAATTTGTAGCGGACTTCCCGGGCGGCTACCTGGTTGGACAGTCGGCGTCGCTTCCGGTATAACGGGACATCAACAGATTCCACCGTAACAGGCAGGCCGTAACGCCGGGCGGTTTCGGCCACAAAAAAAGCGTCCGCTTCCGACTCTTCCCCGCGAAACATGTGGTTCAAATGGGCCACGTGCAGGGATATGCCCAGCTCATCTTTTAAGAGATATAAAATATGCAGGAGCGCTATTGAATCCGGGCCGCCGGATACAGCCGCCAAAATCTTATCGCCGCGCTCCACCATGCGATGGCGCGATATATAATCCCTAACTTTCTCAATCAGATTTATCTTGCCCATGATTAACACCTCGTTATTCCACACCACCAGGACCTTTTCCTGCTGTATTTCATTAATATACCAATAAAATTAGCCGCATTCTGCAAAAAACCTGACATTTTTATTATATATCGTACTTATCTCTATATGCCGGCTTATTAACATCTCCATTAGTATCATAAAAACGCCTTAAAATATAGGGGGAAAAGAAAAAAGAAAGGGGGCACCTTTTCATTTGATGCTTTTATATGTTTGAGTTGCTCTGACGATGCTTGTATATGCTTAAGTTACTCAGAAATAGGAATGGGGACACACCTCTGTTTGGGGATTGGCTTTGATGCCGAGGTATGTCCCCGATTGGAGTTAATATGTCCCCAAGAATTAATACTTTAAGTATCTCTGTTTTCCCACTCTTGCTACTAAAACAGTCATGTCGTCGGGGGCCCGACCAGTTCCTCCAGCCCCGGTCTGGGCCAGCTTTAAGAACAGATCCGCTACCTCCTGGGGCTGCATATCCGTCACGTCAGACAAAATCCCGGCCAACCATTCTTCCCGGTCACCCTCTCCCTTATAGGAGTCCAGAACACCGTCGGTGACCATTACCAGCAGGTCCCCCGGCTCTAAAACCCTGCTGACAGTAGACACTTCTATATCGTCTACGATACCTACCGGCAAGGAGCTTGCTTTAATTAGTTCCACCTGCCCGCCCCGGACAAAAAATGTGGAAACTGCGCCGATTTTAACAAAATCAGCCTGTCCATTGCCCAGGTTCATCACAGCCATATCTACCGTGGCAAAACTCTCTCCGGGCGAGCGCAAAACCAGAATTGAATTGATCGTTTTTATCGCCAGGTCCTGGCCGAAACCTGATTCAAGCAGGTACCGCAACAGCGATAAAGTTGTACCGCTTTCCAGGGCCGCCCGCGGGCCGCTGCCCATGCCATCGCTCAGGGCCAGGACGAAACGCCCGCCCTTGAGGTGGATAAAAGCGTAACTGTCCCCGGAAACAATGCTCCCATTCCGGCCTATGCCGGCCACACCCAATGAAAGCCGGTAATTTAGATCCGGGTAAAATCTCAAGTGACAAGAAGTATCACCCACCCTGGCGGTACAGATGGAAGCAGCGCAGTAAAGAGGCTGGTTCAGAGCCCTGGTCAGCACGGGCATAATAATATCCTTGCAGCACATAGCGCCGCCGCATGGCTGCCTGGTAATGGACACCTCGCTCCCTTTGCCCTCCAAGCGGTAAATTGACAGGTTGTCCACCGGCGCGCCGGCCTCTTTTAGTTTCCGGCGCAGGTTAGGCTCTAAATCCCCGGCCCCAGCCTCAAACTCCAGCTCCGCCGGCAGGCTGTTAATAACCCCGGAGACGCCCCGGAGCTGTTCAGAAACGATCTGCCTACTTTCCAGCAGGCGGCGGGACCAGTACCGGTTCACGTTGTAGGTTTCGTAGAGGCAGCTGACAGTGATGGCCAGCTCTTTGGTCCGGGTGCAGCGCCTCTTAATATCTTCGGGTAAACCGTCAGGCGTGACCAGTCCGAACAGTTCCAACCGGGTCAGCATATCAATCAAACCCTGGTAAGTCTTGTAAAACTCCCTTTCCCAGCAGGTACTGTAAAAAGAACAACTGCTGCAGACCTTTTCGCTCACCAGGCTCAGCATCTTTTGCAGGTTCTGTTCCTCCCAGCTCTGGCCGGCGGTAGACGATACCTGTTCAAAAGTCCTGGAGAGCTCATTGAAGATCCTGGCCCAGCTGGTGATCCGTTCCTTAAATATTTCCTTGTAATAACCATCTGCCGGGTGCTTCTCAGGGTGATCCTTTTCCAGGCCTAGAGTAGATCGAAAATCCGCTATGAAAAACATGGGCACCAGCATAAAAAGCAGCGTGGCGATACCGGTTTCCAGCAGGATTGCCACCATATTTCCATAATCGTTGATATATACGGTAAGAATAATATTTCCCAGGAGAAATCCTGTGGCCACACCTACTTTGCCGAAACTCTTACACACACCGCCCAGTAAACCGGCAAAGGCATAAGCGCCCACCATAACCGGTCCGGTCACATAAGTCAGGCCGGGAATAGTTCCCATGATCGCGCCGGCCGCGGCGCCCGCCCCGGCGCCGCCGATAACCGCCACCAGTAAAATAGTAAACTTGCTCAGAATTCCCTTTAAGCTTACCGCCGCATACCCTATTTCGCCTGTCCCGGCAATGATCCCGCCGCATATAAGCAATATGCAAAATATTTCTTCCCCGGACAAAGGCTGCGTACTGTCCGGCTTCCGTTTGACTGCTTCAATACCGAGGACCATTACCGGAGTCAGTATCGCGGCAAACACCCCTTCAAACAATATACTGAAATAATCGTAGGAAGAGGGTGAATTAAAAGCAATAAATGAAGTTTTTACAACAACAGTCACTGCCAGCACCAGTAACGGCAGCACCAGCCAGGGCCTCTTGATATCTAGGGGTATTGATCTGATCAAGAACCAGAGGCAGAGAACGGTAATAATCGAACCGGCCAGCGGCAGGCCCCGGCTTACGGTAACCAGGCCGAGGATTACGGCCGGTACCGCCAGGAACCCGCTGCGGCCGCAAACCCTGATCGCTGCTGCCGCTAACGCCGTACCAAAGGGCGACAGTTCGCCCAGCAAAACCGCCCGCCCCAGAAAAAAACCCGCGCCGGCCAGCGCCAGCGCTTCAGGGGTGGCGATTTCTACCGCTTTTTCCCTTATCTGGGGAATACGCTTTCTAACATTGTTTATAACAGCCCGGCGCCGGATCTTCTTCTTTTCCTGCTTCGTCCGGTGATATGGATAGATCTCCGGATTCTCAAACAATAGATCACCCGCCTATACTTTTTCTTCAATAACATTATAGTATAAACGGGTGGAAATTTTTGTCATCTTAGGTAGTTTATTAATTACTTTCTTTCGACTTCTGTTAGCGCTAAACCGTAAAGAATGTCACATTCACTGACAAGCATACTCTCCAGGCCCAGGTTTTCCATGATGATCCTGGCAATATCCACGCCCGCCACAATTATATCCGCCCGGGCCGGCTGGAGTCCCGGCATTTTTCTGCGCTCCTCAACTTCCAGATTCTGCAGCATCTTCAGGATTCGCTGCACGCTCAGCAGGCTCAGGTTATAACCATGCACCCGGTCCGGGTCATAAAGGGCCAACTGCTGATCTATGGCGGCCAGGGCCGTTATTGTGCCGCCCACCCCGACCAGGCCTGCCGGCGCGCACCGCTGCACTTCCTCCAGGGCCGGCCGCAGGATCTTATAGGTCACCGCCTCACCCGCGCCAGCCGCGGTAAGCCGTACCGCTCCAGCGTTTACACTGACCAGGCGCAGCCGGGCGCCCCGCATCCAGATGAATTCAGTGCTGCCACCGCCAATATCGATGACCAGGGTTGCGCAGGGCCCGACCGGCAGGCCGGAAAGCACGCCCCGCCAGCTTAAAGCCGCCTCTTCCTCACCGCTGAGCACCCTTACCGGCAAACCTGTCCTTTGCTCAATCATCTCCAGAAAATCTGCTTGATTGGAAGCGTCCCGCACAGCACTGGTGGCCGCGGCTGTCACGGCCCCGGCGCCCAGGTCCAGGGCTTTTTGATAAAACAGGCCCACCGCGTCAGCGGTACTCAGCATAGTTTCCGGCAGCAGTTTTCCGCCAGCCATACGCTTGCCCAGACGGGTAGTGATCTGGCCGGTCTCGATCCTGTTTAAATGCGCACCGTCATATTCAGCGACCAGAAACCTGGTGGAATTTGTTCCTATGTCAATAGAAGCAACGCGCTTCACAAGATTTTCACCCCATAAAACAATAAAAGCAATCCGGTTAAGAATTGCCTTGCATTTTTTCTATTCCGTTTTCTTTCCAAAGCCGCGCCCGCCCCTTTTTGATTCTGTGTTTTTCTTCAAAACCTGCTGGCGCTCATCACTTTCCTTCATAAATTTGGCCAGTCTCTCTTCAAAGGAAGGCTGAAATCTCTTCCTGGAAGCATGTGCGGGAGGATTTGCCTGCTTCATGGAAAGCCCGATCTTGCCCTTCGGATCTATCGAGATCACCTTTACCTTAACTTTATCGTTAGCCTTCAGAAAATCATTGACGTCCTTGACATATACCGAAGCTATTTCCGAAATATGAACAAGGCCAGTTACTCCGCCAGGCAACTCAATAAATGCACCGAAATTCGTAATCCCGGCAACAACGCCGTTTAAGACGCTCCCCACCTCAATCGGCATGACTGACAAAATTCCCCCTTAAAATCTTCCAAGCCTACTGTAATTATATGCGAACCAACAGGAGAGTGTCAAGGTTCAACTGGGTTTTCCCTTTAACTTTAATCAGCTATATTATATTGCTCTTCAGGCACTTCCAGGGCCAGGGAATCGTTTCCCGATACTACTGTAACAATCCTGGTTTCCCCCGGCTTGACCAGACCAATTTTCTCCCTGGCAGTCTTTTCGATGTAAGCGTCACTCTGCGCCAGGCGCAGTTCTTCACGCAGGGTGGTGTTTCTTTGCTGCATTTCCTGCACTTGCAGTTGGATATTCTGTACATCTCTCTGCATGCTGGAAAGCTTGCTGAACTGGGTGCAAAAGGATATAACCAGGTATACTAAAAGAAGTGACAGCACCACGGCGGGAAGCCTGCTTCTGGAAATATTGAAGGACTTCCTGGGCCGGGTTCTTTTGGGGGGTTCGGTTTGTTCCTGGTGGCAATAAAAAGCTTCCTCATTCCTCATCGACTGTCTCAAGCTTTAATCCTCCTCTTCCTCATCGACACCAAATAGTGCTAGATTCTGGCCCGGTATGATGATGACGACCTCATAGCCCTTGGTCCTGGCGCGGTTATATAGAGTTGATACAGTGCTGGGGCTTATACCCAGCTGTTTGGCGATCCGGTCTGTCGAATAACCCATTTCTTTTAGTGCCACGACCTGCCGTTCGCGGAAACTCAGCCTTTCGGCGCCCCTTATTTCGATCTTCATAACCGCCGACTCCTGCCTTTACTTTCACAGCTACAAAATGTGTACAAAGTAATTACAAATCTTCTACATAAGAATAACAATTCCTCCTTTCAAAAAATATTTTTTAAATGGAATGGGGACACTCCTCTTTTTGGAGATTATCTTTGGGGTCGAGGAATATCCCGATTGGAATTGGATCTTCAAAGGTCAAAAAAAAGGGAGACAAGAGAAAACTCCTGTCTCACCTAACTAGGGTGGGACCTGGCTCTAAACTTATTAATCAATTGAAAAACTGATGCCGGTGCTGCACTGGCATTGGCTGTATTGACGTCTTAATCAGTGATAAAACGCCAGTCTTTCCCGGCCAGCCCGGCAAAATCTTCTCCGGAATCTTCATCTTTCAGGCAACCGGACCTGATAGTTACTTCAAAAGTATCATCGCTGCCCAGTTTTTGATCAAGGGTGATGATCAGAGTAT
>JAQVXL010000017.1 GCA_028709235.1 Desulfotomaculaceae bacterium | reverse complement strand
GTTGAATTAGCTCTCTGTTACTTTTGTTTACTCTTATTATCTTTGTAATTCGACTTCAGAGATGTTAATTCCTTCATGGTAATTCAATTTTCTCAGGTTTTAGAGGGGTTTTTGCACTGGAATCATAATTATATATTTATTCTTTAGGGTAACACCGACAGCAGTAAGCATGCTTACCAGTGCAACAACAACGAAGAATAAAATCATCGCGTATTCAACCAGGCCTTGACCTTCTTCATCTTTAAAAAGTCTGTTTAAAATTACGAACATGGCTTCTTTCATAAAGCTCATACCCTTCTATTACCATGAGCATCCGGGAAATTTGCTTCTTCTCTGATCCATATGATAGCAAATCACTTATTTTATTCCATCCCTCAAATGTATGAATAATATATTACACCAAAGTGTACTAATTTAGATTACACCCCGTTCGAGACCGCGTACAGCGCCGCCTGGGTGCGGTCCTTCAAATCCAGCTTGCTCAGGATGCTGCTGATATGCTTTTTGACCGTATGTTCGGTGACAAAAAGCATTTTAGCTATTTCCCTGTTGCTCAGCCCCTGTGTCAGAGCCCGCAGCACCTCCAGCTCGCGGTCCGTTAATTCGGATAGATTGTCGTCAGCCTTTTTAGGTTGTCGCAGCATCAACTGCATCACTGACGGGTCAAAATAGGGCCGGCCCCGCCCCACCAGGCGCAGGGCGCTGGTCATCTCTTCCGGCAGCGCTTCTTTCAGGATATACCCGTCCACGCCGGCTTCCATGGCCAACCGCACATCTTCCGGATCCGCGTAGGTGGTCAGGATGATATAGCGGCATTCAGGCGCCAGCGGGCGCAGCCTCCTGATAATCCCGATACCGTTTTCCCCCGGCAGCCTCAGGTCGACCAGGGCCAGGTCTGGCCTGGTATGCCGGAAAAACTGCTCGGCCTCCTGCCCGTTGCCGGCGCTGCCGGCCCATTCCATGCCTTCTTCATTTTCCAGAATGGCTTTGATCCCCGCGCAAACCAGCGGGTGATCATCAATAATAAACACTTTCAACATCAAGCACCCCCCGTGGCCCATTGAACTGCTTCGCTTTCAGCGTCGTCCGGCGCCACACAAGTTATTATCGTCCCGCTGCCGGGACAGCTGTCGATGGTAAAGCTGCCATTGAACGTGGCCATCAGGCTGCGCATGTTCACCAGGCCCAGGCCGCCCTGCTGCTTCTTTTCGTCTGCCATAAAACCTTTACCGTCGTCTATCACCTGCAGTGAAACCTTTACAGGTGTCATCTTTAATATGACCTTGATACTACCGCATCTGCCGTGACGGATGGCGTTGGAAGTGGCTTCGCGGATGATCCGGTACAGCGCTTTGCGCAGGGCCGGGCTGAGGGATTCCTCGGAGCCCTCCGGCAAGAATTGCACATCAATATGGTTCAGCCTGGCCAGGTCCTCCAGGTAGCTGGAGACACCGGCTAAAAAGACCTGTTCGCCCCGCTTGTTGGGGCTGATCCGGTAGATGGAAGCGCGCAGGTCCTTCGCCGCCTGGTTTGCCGTCTTTTTGATCAGGCTCAATTGTTTTTGCACTTCCTGTTCCTGCAGCTGGCCTTTCTTCCGGGACAGGGCGTGCAGCGCGTAAACCACGCTGAACAACTGCTGGGACACCCCGTCATGGATCTCGTTAGCGATGCGGTTCTGCTCCTCCACCACCATCAGCCGGGCTGACAGGTCCTCCGCCTTCTGGCGTTCCATCACGGCCGCGACCAATTCGGTCAGGTAGCTGAGCGCCCGGGATTCGTTTTCGAAATTCTCATGGCCGCTGTACATCACGTATCCGAGCAGCCCAAAAAGTATGCTGTCCGACTGCAGCGGCACGAAAATGATCTCACGGCCCTCCTTTGGCCAACTGCCAGAGGTTGTCCAGCTCTCTCCGCTTGTAGTAAGCCAGGATCCCGTCAGGGTCGGACGTTTCCCAAAGATATTCATATTGTCCCTGGGCTATGTAACAAAATCCCGCCCGGGAACCGGTCAGCTTCCTGGCATAGGTGGCCAGCAGGCCGGCTGATTGCCGCGGGTTTTCCCCCACTGAAAAAGATTCCAGGGCCTGGTACAGGTCCGAAATATGGTCCAGCAGTCGTTCAGTTGACTGGTGAGTGTCTGACAGTTTTTCATAAGCTTCGGACACCTGCTTGTTCAGCCGGGCAAAAAGCAGGGCCGCCGTGATCAGCAGCAGGAAAACTAGTGAAAACCACAGGTTGTCCTTAAATTGATTAAATACAAGCAGCCCGTTGCCGTAATAAACAGCGCTGGCGGCCACGGCCGCCGCCAGTATCCCCAGCACAACCCAGCAGTAGATTACCGGCAGCAGGCTGATGGCCGTGAATACGGGATTTAGCGCGTACCAGATGAAGGGGCTGTTCACACCGCCTGTCGGAATCAGCAGCAGGATGCCAACAAAGAGGGTGTCGATGACGATGATGCCGAGTATATTTTTTGGGTTTTTATCGATTTTTGAGTACAGGCGCACCGCTACCCAGGAAGCCAGCAGCAGCGCCAGCACCACCATCATTTGAAAAAACAAGGGGTGATCCGGAGAACTTCTTAGATAAAATATTGAAGTCAGAAACCAGGAGATGTACCGGAAAAGTTTGAGTACCCGGCGCCCGCCGAGCATATCATCAGATAATACAGCCGCGTGCTGGAAACGGCTTAATCCGGCCACCGAAGTTGTATCGTCCTGGTGCAGGGTTGCCTTGTCCATACGATCAACCCTTCTTTTGGTTTTTTTATACTGCTTTAGTATATTATACTTTGGTATAGTTTCCAAGGCAAACATTGGCAATCTATATCATATTTGTTATACTACCAACACTATGCTTATTCCACCAGTCTAAATGTTTTTATTGGAAAGTCAATCGCATCATCATTGCTGTAATTGACTGTTACAGCACCGGCAAATGTAACTTTGTCCCCATATACCTTACCTGTTATCTTCTGACCTTGCCCGTTAAACGCAACTGTTCCCTTCGGCGCCCAAACCGCACCATACAAGTCACAACCACTCCCATTCAATGTTACAGTGCTTCCAACTCCACTTGTATAAAAACAAATCGGACTGGTTTGAGTCAATGTAACATCGCTTCCATTAAAAGTAATATTGCCGGTCGCAATTATTGACCCGGCTGATGCACAAACACCAGATCCGTTTGTTGTAACATTACCCTCAACGTATATAACAGCGCCAGTTGCAAATATTGCGTTTAATTGATCAGGGGAAAAAGATACATTTCCGGCATAAAAAGTACCGCTGCTTATTGCTGATTGCTTGAGTTCAGCAAGTTCATCAGCTGAAAGTTCCGGCATATTCAGAACGGGTGAATTGTCGGTTTTTACCGTTGCATCTGGTTCAGGATTTTCAAATACTCCTACTGCCGTAGCCTCACCATTTATTGTGGCATGTCCTTTGATATTTTGATTTGAGTGTACATCTCCATTGATTGTAGTGCTGCCCCCTGTGAAATGCAGCAATTCCAATTCGTCGCCAGAAAATATTGCGTAATCCAGATCACTAAAAGGTGTAGTCAGGGCTGCGGCTGCTTTTTTAGTAACTGTTGTGCTATTTCCCTTATTAAATATTTTTGCAAAGGTGTATTCAAGAGGTGTAGATGCAGTTACCCTGATTTTTCTGTCGGAATTTAAAAATTCCACTTTTGTTATTTGTTCTTTCTTAAAACCATTTTCTTCAAAGAATTCTTCAGCTTTTGTTGTTGCCGCCACCGTATTTTCCGGTAATTCTTGCACCGCCGCCAGGGCAGCGGCGTCAACGGCGCTTTGCATACTTGCTTGTCTAACGTTTATTCTGCCCACATCAACAACAAGAGCTGTAAAACCCACTAAAACTGTAAGTGCCAAAGCAAACAGCACCAGTACTTGCCCATCTGAATTATTTACTAATTTTTTCACAAGCATTTTCACTCAAATCCCTCCCTGCTCTTATAAACCCTTAATTATATCGGCACTTGATGAAAATAAATTTAGCCCCCGAGCCGGAATAATTTGGCCCAGGGGCATCTGTAGGTGCGGATTTATCCGCACATCTTTGGCGGGTTGAAACCGCCCTGCAACGGAAAGGAATGGGGACACACCTCTGTTACATACATTTCTGCATGTGGAGGTATGTCCCCGATTGGGGTGGCGGGTTACAACCCGCCCTGCAATTGGAATGGGTGTTCTAGGTTTTTTCTCCCGGTTGGCCGGGGGATAGGCTGAAAAATTTTTTCAGGGCCGGGTACACACCGCTTTTGTCTTTGACGGTGACGCAGGTGAACTTGTCGTTCTGAATTTTTTTGAAGGCGTTGCGCAAGGTGGACGTGTAATAATACGGGCCTTCGATCTCCCCGTACCCGACCATGTTGCAGACCTGCAGCAGCTCATTCATATACTTGATACAGTTCTCGTTGTCGGAGGACAGGTTGTCGCCGTCGGAGAAGTGAAAGGCATAAATATTATAGTCAACGGGGCTGTAACGTGTTTCGATCACTTCCAGGGCCAGCTTGTAAGCGGAGGAGCAGCGGGTGCCGCCGCTGGCCCCTTTGGTGAAAAACTCCTCCTCCGTGGTCTCTTTGGCCTCGGTATGGTGAGCCAGAAACACGATATGGACGTTGTTGTACTTGGTGCGCAGGAAGCGGACCATCCAGAAGAAAAAGCTGCGGGCGATGTATTTTTCAAATGGCCCCATCGACCCCGAAGTGTCCATCATGGCCAGGACCACCGCGTTAGACTCGTATTTATAGGTGACCTCCCAGGTCTTGAACCGCAAGTCCTCGGGGGTGATGACCAGCGCTTCGTCCTCCCCTTTCATCGCGCTGCGCTTGATCGCCTCCATGATCGTACGCTTGCGGTCGATATTGCTGGAAATGCCTTTCTTTCTGATGTCCCTGAATTCCAGGGCGTCGGAAGCCATCTCCGGCTTCTTTTTTTGTTCCAGGTTGGGCAGTCCCAGGTCCTCAAAAATCATCTCCGCCAGCTCATCCACAGTAATGTCCGCCTCATAATAATCCACGCCGGGCTCGTCGCCGGCCCCTTGGCCCTGGCCGCCCTGACCTGTCTTGGGTTCGGAATATACTACATCGCCCTGTTTGCTGCTGCCGTCGCCCTGCCCGGCATGCTTTTGCTTGTTGAAGTCATAGCGGAAATGGTATTCATGCAGCGAGCGGATAGGCACCTTTACTATCTTGCGGCCGTCGTGCATGATAATGCTCTCCTCGCTGACGATATCCGCCAGGTTCTTTTTAATGGCCTCCCGCACTTTCTCCCGGTGGCGCTGCCGGTCTATTTCCCCCTTGCGGTGCAGGGACCAATCCTCCCGGGTGATAATCAGATTTGGCTCTGTCATGGCCTGGCACCCTAACGGTTGAGCAGGCTGCCGATGTACCGGAGCAGCTCGTTGGCGCAGTTGGGGCAGTAACCGTGGTCTGAGATCAGGCGGGCGCTGACCTGGTTGATCCTTTTCAGCTGTTCGGCGTCCGGGGTCTTGGTGGAGGTGGTGATTTTTACCACGTCCTTTAAATCGGCGAACAACTTTTTCTCTATAGCTTCCCGCAGGCGCTCGTGGGAGTTGTAGTCAAAGCGTTTGTTTTTGCGGGCGTAGCTGGAAAGCCTGATCAGGATTTCCTCCCGGAAGGCTTTTTTGGCGCTTTCGGAGATGCCGATCTGCTCTTCGATGGAGCGCATCAGCTTTTCGTCCGGCTCCAGCTCTTCGTCGGTGATCGGGTCTTTCATTTTGGCGCCGTTGCAGAAGGCCTCCACATTATCCAGGTAGTTTTCAAACAAAATCTTGGCCGATTCTTCATAGGAGTAGACAAAGGCCTTCTGTACTTCTTTTTTGGCCATTTCGTCGTACTCTTTGCGCGCCACTGAGATAAAGTTCAGCAGGTTGTCGCGTTCCTCCTGGGTGATGGAAGGATGCTGGTCCAGGCCTTCCTTCAAGGCACGCAGGACGTCAAGAGGGTTGATGCACTGGGTGGAGGTGCGGATCAGGGCCGATGACAGGCGGTTGATCACGTAGCGGGGGTCGACGCCGCTCATGCCCTCATCGATAGCCTCGTTTTGCAGCTCGTGCAGGTCCTTCTGCTTGAATCCCTCCACGTCCTCGCCGTCGTACAGCTTCATCTTCTTGACCAGGTCCATGCCTTGCTTTTTAGATTCACTTAACCTGGATAAAACCGAGAAAATGCTGGCTACCCGCATGGCGTGGGGCGCGATGTGGATACTACGCAGATCGCTCTGCTTGATCAGCTTTTCGTAGATTTTTACCTCGTCCGTAACTTTCAGGTTGTACGGTATTTTTATCACTATAATCCTGGACTGCAGCGCCTCGTTTTTCTTGTTGCTGATAAAACTTTTGTATTCGTTTTCGTTGGTATGGGCCACGATCATCTCATCGGCGTAGATCAAGGCGAAGCGGCCGGCTTTGAAATTGCCTTCCTGGGACAGGCTGAGCAGATTCCAGAGGAACTTCTCGTCGCACTTGAGCATTTCCTGGAACTCCATCATGCCGCGGTTGGCGATATTCAGCTCCCCGTCAAAGCGGTAAGCGCGGGGATCCGACTCTGAGCCGTATTCTGTGATGGTAGAAAAGTCCATGCTGCCGGTCAGATCGGCGATATCCTGGGATTTTGGATCGGAAGGGGTAAAAGTGCCGATACCAGACCGGTTGTCCTCGGACAAAAACACCCGTTCCACAGGCACCCTTTCAATATTGCCGCCGTACTCCACGTCCAACATCATCCGGCAGGAGGGGCACAGCTCCCCTTCAATGTATACGTTATAGATCTTTTGGAACTCCTCTCTCAGTTCCCTGGGGATCAGGTGCAGCGGTTCTTCGTGCATCGGGCATCCTTTAATGCCGTAAAGGGCGCCTTCACTGGTGCGGCTGTATTTTTCCAGGCCCCGTTTCAACATGGCCACCAGGGTTGACTTGCCGCCGCTGACCGGGCCCATCAGCAGCAAGATCCGTTTGCGTACGTCCAGCCGGCGGGCGGCAGGGTGAAAATATTCCTCAACCAGTTTTTCCAGGGTATTTTCCAGGCCGAATAGTTCGGATGAGAAAAAATTGTAACTCTTAATGTTGTCTTTCTCCTCCGTCCCGGCGCTTTCGATCATATTATAAATCCTGGCATGGGCTAGTTGACTTATTTGCGGTTTTTCTTTGATTATATCAAGGTAATCCTTGAAAGTTCCTTCCCAGGCAAGTTGTTTTTCCAGCGAACGATATTCCTCTATCAGTTTCAGGAAATCCAAAGGTTTCACTCCTTCCCGTTTTGTTTCTAACCACTCGGTTTCCACCCAGGCCGGGTAATAGGCTGAAGACGAATATTACATTATATGCAAATATGGCAAAAAGAAGAATGACCGCAGCCCGGCCAGGAAACCTGAAGCAAACGATATGTGTCGAATAGTACAATTCTCTATATAATATAGATATAAGCCAAAAGAGTTTCCAAATCTTGATAAATATATGAGGTGTAAACTAGGGGTAAACCAGGGGGACGGTAAACCAGGGGGACGGTTCTTCTGGTCCCAAAGGTAGGATCTCATTGGATAGCAGGGCGGGTTTCAAACACACCAAAAAATTGTCCGGATTTATCCGCACAAACAGTTCTGTAGCCAGTAGTCGGGCCTCAGACGCCAGGCGTTAGATGTAGGTCCGGATTCATCCGGACATCCTAACCGCAAGATATCCCGGCCATTGTAAGGTGGGGTTTCAAACACACCAAAAAATTGTCCGGATAAATCCGAACCTACAGGTGGCCAAATAGGTGATCTGCTTGGCAGTTTTAAACCGGAAGAACCGTCCCCCTGGTCATCCCGGCCATTGTAAGGCGGGTTTCATCTCGACACGTTTGTGCGGATAAATCCGCACCTACAGTTCGGTAGCCAGTGGTCGGGCCTCAGACGCCAGGCGTTAGATGTAGGTTCGGATTCATCCGGACATCCTAACCGCAAGATATCCCGGCCATTGTAAGGTGGGGTTTCAAACACACCAAAAAATTGTCCGGATAAATCCGAACCTACAGGTGGCCAAATAGGTGATCTGCTTGGCAGTTTTAAACCGGAAGAACCGTCCCCCTGGTCAGGCAAAAAAATTGTGCGGATAAATCCGCACCTACAGGTGGTTACCATTTTACTGGGATCGATACTTTGTCTAGATCTTTGCCGTCTTTGGGGCTGACCCAGAATACTTCCAGCTCGCCCTGCCCCGGTGAAGGCGCCTTGAAGTTCAGGGTGTGTTTAAAATCACCCCGGCCAGGCGCGCCTTCGGAAGCTGTGGTAAAGTCTTCCACGATGACTTTGCCGGTTTCATCAAGCAACCTCATATTTACAGTGGCTTCAAAGACCTTCGCGCTGCCAGTCACTTCCAGCGACGAACTCACTTTTTGACCGTCCTGGGGGCTGTTTACCCAGATGGCAGGCTCGTTAACACTGGAGAGGTCCCTGCTGAAGGGCTGCTCGTACAGGCCCACATGCCCCCACCAGTCCATCGCATTGTCAGTTTTGCCTTCTACTGTGAAAGATACTTTCTCGATTTCCGGAAACTCGGTCAGAGTATTCACGATGCTTTGAATACCCAAGGCCTCCCCGGCAGCGCCCACGTTGGCGTTCAGGACTTCCTTCGAAAAGTCTATGGTGGCCAGGCCGTCCTTGACACTAACACTATTTACTTTAGTCGCTGGCGGCAGTACCCGGGCTGCCCCTGGAATAACCGGGCTGGTATTGATGAGCTCTTCCACCGCGATCCTGTGCACATCCGCCGCAGCAAACACTTGATGTATCTCCCGGACCAGGTAGGTGTCATTTTCAGTTGTTTTAACATAGTACACCACCAGGTTTGATTTTTGGTCGGGATCTGGTGTACCCTGCTGGACGCCCGGTGTGGCGCCCGGATCTTCTTCATCTACCGCGTTGCAGCCGGCCAGGGCGAATGTAACCATTAAAAGCACTATGAAAGCTGACAACAGGACACTCTTTTTTTTGTACCAGGACATAACGGAAACCTCCTTTGTACCAGAAATATTTATATTGTTCCACACAAACAAGGATTTACCTTCATTTTATATTCAGGTTAGTTTACCTTTAAGCCCAGCCGACCCAATAAGGTTATGCGGGCGCGCTCTTCAAAAACATCATCAAGGGGCTGTAAATCCTGATCTATACCGCGTCTTCTCAAGGACAGCTTGATCAGTTTATCGGTAAACCTGGCGTTCTTGGGCAGCAGCGGCCCGTGTAAATAAGAGCAAAAAACATTTTTGTACCTGGCTCCTTCCAAACCGTCCCTGCCGTTGTTGCCTTTACCGTACAACACCTTTCCCAGCGGCTTGACGCTGCCCAGGTAAGTTTGTCCGGCATGATTTTCAAAACCGACCACTTTAACAGGGGCCCCGTCCTGTTTCATTTCTATTACCGTGTTTCCCACCAGCCTGGCGCCCCCGGCCCTGGTATACAGGTCCAGGATATCCAGACCCGGTATATGCCTGCCGTCTCCCGTCGCATAATAGCGGCCGAGTAGTTGGTAGCCCCCGCAGATGGCCAGGACCACCAGACCGTTTTCCACCGCTTGCTTAAACTGATCCCGGTGTTTGAGCAAGTCAGCGGTGATCAAGTTTTGCTCGCGATCTGAGCCGCCGCCGAGAAAAACAAAGTCGTACTTGCCGAAATCCATTGGATCACCGAGGCTTTTATTGATTATCTGCACGGGGATATTGCGCCACTGGCAGCGTTTTTGGAAGGCCATGACATTCCCCCTGTCGCCATAAAGGTTGAGCAGGTCAGGATACAGATGACATGCCTTGATCATTGGCAGCCCCCTTTTCCACCAGGGATTTCACAATCTTGTGTACCGGCCGCAGGGCTGTATAGGTGGAAAAAATGTAGGTTTCTCCGCCACTGCCGCTCAGTGAGGTCTTAATTGCCCGGCGCATATCCGCGTTCACCGCTATTTTTTCCGCAGGCACCCCGGCATATTTCAAACGAAGGGCCATGTCTTCCCCGCGCAGGCCGGAACACATGAAACGCCTCAAGTGTTGGTGGTCCGCGCCCAGTATTTCAAAATCCACATCCCAGATCCAGGAGATGTCCCTGCTGTCCGCAAAATTGTCGTTAAGGGCGATAAATACGTCTTTGGTCCCCTGGGCTTCATAAAGGGTTCTCAGGCCCTGGTCGAAACCGGCAGGGTTTTTCACCAGGTTTAGATAAGCATGTTTATCACCATACTTGAATCTTTCCATCCTGCCGATGGCCGGCTGGTATTTCTTAAGACTGTGCAAGATGGTCTGCGCGTCAATATCCAGCTGTAGGCCCACAGAGAAGGCCGCCAGGGCATTATACAGATTGTGCAGGCCCCGGGTCTGGATTTCCATATTTTCCCGGGGGACTGTCCCCCCCTGACAAGAGAGCTGATAGCTGCTCAAGTCACCGGCCGCTCCGCCTGACTGTACCGCTTCAACCTGCGGCCTGGGCCTCTTGAAGCCGCAGCCCGGGCAGCTGTACGCGCCAAGCTGGCCGTAATGATAATAATCATAGACCAGGGCAGAGCTGCAAAAGGGGCAGAATTTGGCCTCTCTGATTGACGTGCTCCCTTTGTTTGAATTTTCATCACCGGCCAGGCCAAAAAAGTATGACTGCAGGCCGGTCGTATCTTGAAACTGGGCCACCAGCGGGTCGTCAGCGTTTAATACCAGGGTGGCCTGACTTTGCCCAAGCAGGGCGTCCCGAATGACGCCGATAACTTTTTCCATCTCCCAGTATCTGTCCAGTTGATCCCGGAAGAAATTTGTGAGCACCACCACCTTCGGGGATAGGTTTTTCAACACTTCAGGTATAGAAGCTTCATCCGTTTCAATGACGGCATAATCACAGTCAATCTTTCCTGAAGTGACAGAATTCATGATAAAGCTGGTGGTAATACCGCTGATCATGTTGGCGCCTTCCCGGTTCGAAATAACTTTAAAACCGGCTTCTTGCAGCATCCCGGTGATCATGTTGGCGGTTGTGGTCTTGCCGTTAGTGCCGCTGATCACGATAATGCCCCGGCGCACCTGGCCGGCCAGTTCTTCTAGAGCCGGCGGGTAGAGCTTGCGGGCAACCATGCCCGGGAGAGAAGAGCCATCGTTGCCGCAGACCCGGCTCAGTTTTGCCGCCGACCTGCCCGCTATTATTGCCGAAGTCAATCGTAATTTCAATTTGCCTCTCCTATATATATGACGTACGTGAACGCTCCCCGGTTCTCCTTGTTCTTAAACCAAGGGGACGGTTCTTCTGGTCAACCCCCGATCGGGGGCATTCCTCGGCATCAAAGCCAGGCCCCAAACAGAGGTGTGTCCCCGATCCGATTTGGGCGGGGTTTAAGCCGCCAAATCGATTGTGCGGATAAATCCGCACCTACATCTCACGCGCAGGGGTTTTTGTGATAAATTGATACACCATTGCGTTCTTCCCTGGTTATCCGGTTTGTTTCGTGCAGGTAGTCCAGGTGGGCGAAAATCTCGGACATACCGAGGAAAATCTGAAACCCCCTGATTTTCGGATAAAGCAGGCGCATTAACTGGTAAGCGTTCATGCTTTTTTCCTCAAGCAAGTTTTGAATCTTTGTCAGGCGCCGCGCGTGGTGTTGCAGTGATTTTGCCGCCAGGGCCTTGTTGTCTTCAATAGTTTCTCCATGACCTGGGAAATTTATCCTTATGTCCATCTCCGTTATCTTTTTGATGCTGGCCAGGTACTGTCTCAGGGCCGGGCTGCGCCTGCTGAAATCAGGATAATCCGCTTCCATAACCGGGTTGGGGGTAATATGCTTGAGCATAAAATCGCCGGCCAGCAGTTCTTTGCCCACGGGATTATACAGGCAGATATGGCCGCTGGTATGCCCCGGCAGGTGCAGCACCTGCAGCGAGCCCCCGTCAAAATGAAGCTCTTCGCCGCCGGTCACTGCTTCAATAAATGGCTCCGGCAGCACCGGCTTAAGCAGCGGGTCGGCATCGTCCAGAATATCCTTTAACTCCCATTCAGGCAGCCCGCCCTCGGCGAAAAAGGGGTATCTTTCCTGATAATAACTATATTCAGGGGCAAGCTTTCTTATTTCCAGTTCGTGTACGAAAACCCTGGCCTGGGCCTGATCCGCCACCCAGGCGGCCAGACCGCTGTGATCCGAGTGATTGTGCGTGACCAGCACCCGCTCGATGTCTTTTACGGCAACTCCCAGAGCAGACAGCCCTTGCTGCAGACTGTCTAACGCTGCCGGCATTTCCGGCCCGGGATCTATCAGGGTCAGGGGCTGATTCTTGATCAGGTAAGCATTGACGGGGCCGACTGAATACGGCGTCGGCACCATAATTTTGTGTATATCTAACATGTTCTCTCCATCAAATTATTTTAAATTTTTCAAACTCACCGCTGTAATCTTCCCAGACCACAGTAACACCTGAGACTTCCGCCACGGGCGGTCCCTGGCGGCACCAGGCGATTAGTTTTTCAACATCCCCGGGGCTGCCTTCCACAACAACTTCCACAGTGCGATCGGGTTTGTTTCTGACCCAGCCGGTCAAGCCCAGAGCTACAGCTTGATCACACGTCCCGGCCCGAAAATATACACCCTGCACCCTGCCGCTTACAATCAGGCGCGCACGTACCTTTGACATTTCATTCACCCCACAATTCAAACAAGCGCTGTTTATTTTATTATAACAAAAATCCTGGGTAATTTTTTGAAGCGACAATATCTCACCGGTTATTCATTTATTTTTTACCATACTGAAGGTTTAATAGCATTCATATATATAATTACTACTATTCAAATGGGGGACATATTTTGATTAGAAAACCTGCCGCCCTGGGGCCGGGAGCAACCCTGGGGATAATCGCGCCGGCAAGCCCGGCCCGTGACCTGGACCCTTTGACCGAAGGGATAAAAATGATTGAGGAACTCGGTTTCAAGGTTTCCCTGAGCCCTAATGTTCTAGGTTGTAATAAATACCTGGCCGGATCGGAAAGTGAGCGCCTGGCTGATTTTCATGAAATGTTTCTTGACCCGGCGATAGACGGCATAATCTGCCTGCGCGGCGGCTACGGCAGCATGCAG
This sequence comes from Desulfotomaculaceae bacterium, assembly GCA_028709235.1. Lineage (GTDB taxonomy): Bacteria > Bacillota > Desulfotomaculia > Desulfotomaculales > Pelotomaculaceae > Syntrophopropionicum. The sequence goes on along the minus strand of JAQVXL010000017.1, from coordinate 23,952 downwards.
CTGCTACCGGGCATAAACTACCGCGCTGTACGCCACAACCCGAAATTATTTGTAGGCTACAGCGACATAACTGCGCTGCAGCTGGCCCTCTGGAAAAAGGCCCGTCTGGTGACCTTTTCAGGCCCCATGCTCACCTCCGACCTGGGAAACAACCCCAGCGATTTTACTCTGAAACATTTTTATCGCGCTGTGACTGACCCACACCCCCTGGGCGCTGTTCCCTGCGCGCCCGGCGTGAAAACCACCGTGCTTGTCCCCGGCTGCTCCCGCGGGCGCCTGCTCGGGGGCAACCTGACCATGATTGCCGCGACTCTGGGCACTCCCTATGAAATAGACACGCGGGGCACTATTTTGCTCCTGGAAGATGTGGATGAGCAGCCCTACCGGGTTGACCGCATGCTGCAGCAGCTGCGCCTAGCCGGCAAGTTTGACCGGGCGTCCGGGGTGGTTTTCGGTGAGTTTGTAAACTGCGAAGCTGATGATCAAAGCAGCTCCTTAACCCTGCTGGAGGTCATTGAAGCTGCCGTTGCGGGCCTTAATGTCCCATGTTTCCACGGCCTCAGCGCGGGGCACGGCGTCCATAAGGCCACCCTCCCCCTGGGCGTGCAGGCGAAAATCGACACGGACGAATGCCTGCTGAAAATAATCGAGCCAGCCACAACACCCGCCTCCAGGTGACAGGGCTGTTGAACTGCTTCTTCCGCAACACGGGACGATTCTCTGAATTGTAGGTGAGGATTTATCCGCACAATAGATTTGGCAAAATAAACCCCGACTTACAGGTAATCGGCTATTAACAACCCACCTCTGTTGGGTATTCCTTTGATGCCGAAGAATGTCCCCAATTAGATGACGGGCTCAATCCCGCCCTCGTATATACTAGTGACAAAGCTTAACAATATTAAAGGTCATGCTGATTAATAACATGGAATTCTTTCCGCAATGTCTGGGGCAGCGTACCCGCCATTGAGGTTAATGCCCCGTTCTACACGGCGGCCAGCGATCAGTAACCTGAGACATGAGACAGGCCGGCGTTCAATAACCAATTTACGGTTGAAGCCGCACCTGCAGCTACCTACCATTTCTCAGTAAACAGTCCGATATTATACCAACACCAGCAGCGCCGGTGCGCATAACCCCCTGATATGATATATTTTATATATGAGTATTACCAGGAGGTGGCAATCCCATTGAAATATCCTTTACTGGAACAAAAAAACCGCGAATTTTTAATTACCTTGCTGGAGGATATGGCCAAAAGGTGGCTAGCCCATGACGGGTTGTGGTTTCAGGCTGTGGAAAAAGAATTGGGCATGGAGACCGCAATCAAAATAGACGCGGCGGCCTGGGAGAAGTTTTCGCAGGTCGAAGCGCAAAGAATTAAAACGCTGCTTCAGCTGCCTGACAACGGAGGCATCCCGGCGCTGAAAACAGCGCTGGGCTTGCGGCTTTATGCCTTTGTTAACAAGCAGGAAATCATTGATTTAGACCAAAACAGAATAATCTTCAGAATGAATGACTGTCGGGTGCAGTCGGCGCGGAAAAGAAAGGGTTTGCCCGACTTCCCCTGTAAAAGCGTGGGTATGGTGGAATACTTCTTTTTTGCCAAAGAGATCGATCCGCGGATAAAGACCAGATGTATCGCCTGCCCGCCCGACGAACACCCGTCTGACTATTTTTGCGCCTGGGAGTTCTGGATCTGATCCAGCACCTTTTCTCCCATCCGAAGCATCCAAATAAATGTAGGTCCGGATTCATCCGGACATCCCCACCGCAGGTTACCCTGGCATTGCTGCGCGGGATTTATCCAGCCAAGCTTTGTGCGGATAAATCCGCACCTACAGTTCAACAGCCAGCAACCGATCCCCAGTCGTTAGTTGTAGGTCCGGATTCATCCGGACATCCCCACTGATCGCCGGTCACATGTGGGGCGGGGTTTATTCCACCATTCATAATTAAAGCCAAATTGCGTCCCATAATGGATATTCACCGATGTTTTTAACCAATCCCGAACGCAAAGGATTTGCTACCAGGTATCGCGATATATTTTTAATGTCTTCATTATCTCTTATGGCACGGTCAAAATATGTTTTCTGCCAAATCGGACCCTGCCGTATTAAGGCTTCGTTTACCTTATTTGCAGAACGACCCTTGAAAAGTCTCATGGTAGTGGACAGGTCATGACTATCTCCTAGTTGGAAAACCCAATGCAGGTGATCGGGCATCAAAACCCAGGCAATTGATTGTACAAGTTTTTCATCATGCAGCCGTCGCATTTCTATGACGACTTTTCTTCCAAGAAAATAATCTGCAAAATATGGCACACGGCCCTTGACAACCGTGGTAATAAAATAAGTTTGATTGCTGGAAGAAAACCGTCCTTTTCTCAAGTCATTGTAAGACATATAATCACCTTAAAACAACTGGTTTTTTATAAAAGTCAAATTCATGTGCGGATAAATCCGCACCTACAGTTTTACTCGCATTTTAGGGCGCGGTCGAGATGGAACAGGTAGATTTGTTTTTCTTTGACCGGGCGCCCCAGGATGCCTTCGACGGCTCGGGCGTAGAGGTTGAGCTGGCTGCGGTAGCGGTCAAGGGCGGTGGCCGCTTCTCCGGGAGGCAGCTTGTCTGTTTTGTAGTCCACCAGCAGGTAGCCGTCGCCTTCTTCCACCAGGCAGTCCACCACTCCCTGGACAATCACTTTTTCACCGGTACTGCCCTGCAGGCCCGGGTATACCTCCGCGGCGGGCAGAGCCAGAGTAAAGGGCAGTTCCCGCAGTACCCGGCGGCCGGCCAGAACTCTGCGGCCCAGGGGCCCGGCAAAAAAGGCGGCTATTTTTTCCACAGGCGCGGCGGCTGCCTGTTCTTCCGTCAGGATCTCCCGCAACACCAGGACTGCTATTTCCTTCTTGATATCTTCGGGGGCCAGGGCGCCCTTTAAATCAATATTCTGCATCACCAGGTGCAGGGCCGATCCTTTCTCCGCCGCGGTCAGGCCCCGCTCCTCCTGCATGAAAAGCGGGCGGGCGCCAATTTTCGGCCGGTAGTCCCGGGCCGCGTAGTCTTCTTCAGCTGCCGCCCGGTCCAACCTCTGCTTCAGCTCGGTTACCGAAACTTTGGCTGCCAGGCCCATGGTTTCAGCGGCCGGGTAGCGCCAGCTGAGCCGGTCATTGATGCTAGCGGCATGCGCTCCTGCCGCGGCCGGCGGCTCTTTCTTTTGAATCAGCGCCAGAATTTCCGGCGCGGTAGCTTTCTCCACTGCGGCAGCCTCCAGCCCGGCATGCAGATATATCTGCCAGCAGGAACTATCTCCGGCGGCGGTGGCAAAGGGTTCCTCTTCAAACAAACCGGCCTGCCTGATTGCCGCGCCGTCCCTGTGCCTGGCCAGGGTCGCGCCCAACCAGTCCAGGTAGGTCACAGCCCCGGCCAGGTAGCCGTCCGGCAGGCGCCACCCCTCTGTCCCTGCGGGCCCGCACCAGCGCCGGGCACAGTTGGTCAGGCCGCGAGCCGATCCGACCAGAACCAGCTTTTCCCGCGCCCGGGTCAGGGCCACGTATAAAACGCGCATCTCTTCCGCCAGTTGTTCCAGCTTCAACTTTTGCTTCAAGGCCAGCTTGGACATGGCCGGATAGGTGACCCTGGCCGCGGTATCTACCAGCTGCAGCCCTAAACCCAGATCCTTATGAAAGAGCATGTCCTTATTCAGGTCGCTGAAATTAAATCTTCGGCCCAAACCGGCTACAAACACCACCGGAAACTCCAGCCCTTTGCTTTTATGAATACTCATAATCCTGACCACATTTTCCTTTTCACCCAGGGCCCGGGCGGCGCCCAGGTCGCGGCCCCCTTCCCGCACCCGCTCGATGAAGCGGAGAAACAGGAACAGCCCCCGGAAGGAGCCGGCTTCGTACTGCCGCGCCCTGTTGTACAGGGCGCGCAGGTTGGCCTGTCTCTGGCCGCCGCCGGGCAGGCCGCCGGCAAAGTCGTAATAGCCTGTTTCCCGGTAAATGGTCCAGATCAGGTCGGCCAGGGGGCCACGCCTGGCCGCGGTGCGCCAGTTTTTCAGTTTCCCCAAAAAGTCCAGCAGCCTGGGGGAAAGCTCCTCGTCAGCCAGGCTGGCGGCCACCACTGCGTGAAAATAGTAACCCCGGCGTGAATATAGCCTGATCCGGGCCAGTTCGCCGGCGTCCAGCCCGACCAGGGGCGACCGCAGCACCGCCGCCAGGGGCACATCCTGGAGCGGGTTGTCGATAATTTTCAAAAGGGATAAGATCGTTTCTACCTCGATGGCTTCAAAATATCCTGTGGCCAGTTCGGCGTAAGCGGGTATGTCAAGCTGCCTGAACTCTTCCACAAAGGTATTGGCGTGCCCGGAGGTGGCCCGCAGCAGGACAACCACATCACGGTAGGCCAGAGGCCGGTATTGCTGCAAGCTCCGGTCATAGACGGGAAAGGTCTGCTGGCACCCGGACTGCCCCACCAGTTCCTTTATTCTGGCGGCGATCAGCCGGGCTTCTTTCTGCATGGCGTCAAGCTCTTCTTCATCTTCTTCCAACCCGGCAGCCTCGCCGGCAGGGGCTTCACCGCCCGCACACTGTGTGGACTGCAGCACTTCTTGTTCTATTGGGCCGTTCTCAATCAGGTGCACTTCCACCCCTTCATCCTGGGCCGGCTCTGCCCCGGCCAAGGGCGGGTAATCCGCCCCGTAGACCAGTTCGGCGCCGGAGTCGTATTCTATTTCACCGACCACCGGGGTCATCAACTGGCGAAATATAAAATTGACCGCGTGCACCAGGCCGCTGCGGCTGCGAAAGTTTTTGGACAGTTCCACCCGGCGCTCCCGGCCCTCCGGCCCGGCCGGATAGGCCATGTATTTTTGCAGAAAAAGGCCGGGGTCGGCCAGCCTGAAGCGGTAGATGCTCTGCTTCACGTCTCCCACCATGAACAGGTTGGGCCGCTCTTCATTCTGCCTGGAAACCAGCTGCAGGATGGCCTCCTGCACGGCGTTGATATCCTGGTACTCGTCCACCAGCACTTCCTCATATCTTTCCCGCAGGCTCATGGCAACCGGGGAGGGCAGCAGCCCCTGGGACCCCTTTTCTGACAGTATCTGCAGGCTGTAATGCTCCAGGTCGCCAAAATCCACCACACCTTTGGCTGTTTTGGCTTGCTGGTAGGCTGCGGCAAAATCCATGACCAGATCCGCCAGCTCCTGGACCAGCGGATATAGCCGGCCCAGGTCACTGCAAATCCTCTCCGGTGTGCTGCTGAAGTAATCTCTCTGAATAGCGGCGGCCTTTTTCTTGACGCTGTCCCGGAGCTTTCTCACCTGTGCGGCCAGCTGGGGGTCAGCCTCATCTTTTTTGCAGCTCTTCAGTTTGGCAAAGGTAATATCTTGAAATGAATCATATAGTTGAGACCAGGAAGCGCCGGCCGCAGAGAGCTGCAGCAGGCCGCTAAACATCTCCCGGTCTTCCGCCAGGTTGGTCAGGTAAACTTGCGGCCCGCCGGGCTTCAAGGCCAGGCCGGCGGCCTGCCCCAGGGCGGAGCTGATTACGGTCAGTTCATTTTCCAGGGATTTCTTTAATATGCCGCACCAGGCCAACCGGTCCAGGTCGCAGCCTTCCGCCAGGTTGTAGGCTGCCGGCAGTCCTTGCAGCCAGCCCGCGGGATCTGCCGTGCTGCGGGCAAAATTGTAGGCGCTCAGGACCATCTCCTGCAGGGATGAGTCGTCACGCTTGCCCCCATAGCAATCAACCAGCGCTGTAAAAAGATCATTAGAACCGGCCGCGTAGCGCTGTTCGAAAAGTTCCTCCATAGTTTCGGCCTGAATCAGGGCGCACTCGGTCTCATCCGCCACCCGGAAGGAGGGATCCAGATCCAGACGGTAAAAATGCTGGCGCAACAGGTCCAGGCAAAAGGAATGGATGGTGCTGATGGAAGCCCGGCTGAGCAGGGTCATCTGCCTATGCAGGCGCTTTGAGGCCGGGTGTCTGTCAATTTCCCCAGCCAGGGCGCGCCCGATGCGGTCTCTCATCTCGGCCGCGGCGGCGTTGGTGAAAGTCACCACCAGCAGGCTGTCGGCATCCACCGGGTCTGTCCGGTCGGTGAGGCGCCGGATGATCCGCTCCACCAGCACCGCTGTTTTTCCCGAACCGGCCGCGGCAGCCACCAGCAGGTTACCGCCCCGGCCGGCAATGGCCTCTTGCTGCTCTTTCGTCCATTGATTACTCAACTGTATCACCTCTCATCCGCTGCAGCTTGCTCCAGATGGCGCCGTCTGCCTCAGCCTTAATGTTCCGGTAAGTATTACCCTCCATTAAAATATCAAACTGGCATACTGGTTTGTAGGGGCAGTACTGGCAGGACCGGCTGGAACCGCTGCGGTAGGGAGAAATAGCAACCACCCCGTCCATGATCTCCGTGCCGGCGCTGATCAACTGGCGGCGCAGGTGTTCCCGCAGCAGCGTGAACTGCGCCGGGGTTAAAACAGCGGAACGGCTCGCAAACTCTCCGTCCTTTTTTATTTGCACAGGGATCAGGTCGGAATCACCGGTCAGGCCGCTGTCCATCAATTGCACCACCTCCGGGTCCGCCAGCACCAGGCCGGTCATCCTGAATTCCCGCAAAATTTTCCTTTCCAGATCTTCCGCCGCCGGCATGACCCCGTCAGTCCGCACCAGCGGATCAGCGATGCGAAAATATAATATGGCCCCCGGCAGCGCCTGGCCGCCGGCCAGTTTTTCCGCGTAGCGCAGGGCCACGTCCAGGTAGGCCAGCAGCTGCAGTTTCAAACCGTGGTAAATATCCTGCAGTTTGATGGCGGCCCGGCCTGATTTATAATCAATAATCCTCAGGTAGAGGCCCTCGTCCCCCTGAACGGCGTCAATACGGTCAATCCGGCCGGCCAGGATCATTTCGTTGCCGCCGGGCAGGACAAAAGTCACAGCCGGCAGATCGCCCTGCGGTCCGAAGGCCAGTTCCAGCCCCACCGGCTGAAAGCTGCCGCGCCGGGCATGCTCCGCCAGGACCAGGGCCGTCTGCTGCACTGTCTTCTTCAGCTTGCCGGTCAAATAGCGCCGCCGGGCGGTGCTGATCAGAATTTCGTTCTGCAGCTGCGGCGCCAGTTCGTCTACAACATCACCGGCCAGAGCCCGGCACTGCTCTTGGTCCAACTGGCCCCAACCGATACCCAGTTCCCCCACCCGGTTGCCGAAATTTTTTAGGGCCGCGTGGAAAAACTGACCCAGATCAGGCGCGCCGATCTTGTAGATGGTCCGCTCCTGCAGGTTTAAGCCCCGGGCCAGAAAGTGGGCAAAGGGACAGGCCCGGAATTTTTCAATGCCCGAAACGCTGGTTTTCAGCCTGCGCCCGTAGAGAGCACGGCCGGCGCCGGCGGGCAGCCGGCCTTCCCTGTTTGATTTAAAAAGACTGGATAGAACATAAGCGGTTTTTTCTTTATATTCACTGGCCATAAACCAGGCATACACATCCTGCCAGAGAGGGTCTACCGGGCGCCCCGCTTTAACCTCCCTCATCCTGGTGACCAGGTGGGACAGGGTGCGGCCGGGATTGCTGACAAAGGCAAGTTCCTCCTCTGCCGCCCCGTTGGGCTCAACCGGCCAGGAGCTCTCCGCCAACTCCGGCAGCAGCTCTTTAATCCGGGCCGCTACCGGTGACGGCGCGAGGGCCCCTCCTTCGTCATCCGCCAGGGGGTAGCTCAGGTAGAGTTTTTCCGAGGAGCGAGTCAGGGCAATATAGATGAGGTACTGCTCGTCAAAAGCCCTGCGGCACGCGCCGGGGGCCAGCCTCAGGCCTACCGCCTGCAGCCGCTCTCTTTCTCCTTCGGACAGAATGCCTTTGTCGGTGACCCTGGCCGGCAGTACCCCGTCGCTGGCGCCCATAACAAATGCCGCCCGGGCCTCGGGGCTGCGGGAGCGCTCCAGGGAGCAGACTACCACCTGGTCGAAACCCGGCGGAATCAGGCCCAGGCGCATGCTGGCCAGACCCGCGTCCAGGATAGCGGCGTATTCTTCTATTGACAGGACTTCATCGCCCAGCGCCTCCACCATCTGGTCCAGCAGAGCAGTCAGCCCGTCCCAGATCTGCCCGTGTTCCCGGGCCAGTTCCAGCAGCCCCTCGCTCTCAGCCGCCTTGCTCCAGCTTTCCAGCAGTTCCGGCACTTCCAGCTCTTCCAGCAGGTGAAAAAGAGCTGCGGTGACAGCACGGACACCGGCAGCCTGGCCGGCGGCCCGGCAAAATTCGCTAAGAGAAACCACGGCCTGGCGGCGGATGCGGTTGATCGCCTCCAGTTCCCCCGCTTCCAGCTCTGTGATTTCCCTGTCTTCCTCCAGGGACAGGCGGCGGCGGTATGCCCACGGCCTGTCGTCAGTCCAGCGGCTGCCCCTGATACCGTGGGCCAGCACGTAGTTTTCCAGCAGGTCGACTTCCTCTCTGGCCAGGGGGGTCAGGTCCGTTTTTAAAAAGCGAAAGACCGGGTCAAAGGACCAGTCTGAAATAATCACTTCCAGGGCGGCCCGGACCAGCTCCACCAGCGGGTGGTGCATTACCGGCCGCTTCTGGTCGATAAATACCGGAATGCCGTGATCGGCAAAGACACTGGAGATCAAGCCGGCATAATGGTCAAGATCCCGCAGCAGGATGATGATATCGCGGTATCTGTACCCGGCGTCCCGGCACAGCGCCGTGATCTCGCGGGCCACTCCTTCTGTCTCGGCCCTGGGATTGGCCGCCGCCGCCAGGGTGACGCTGCCGCCGGCGTCATTCCATTTTGGCGCCGGGTAGCTGAAAAAGTGCTTTTCCAGGTGGGCGATCTCCGGGCTTAGATACCGTATCTGCTCAGAACCGTCTAAAACCAGGGGTCTTTCCACCAGGACGCCTGCCCTGGCCGCTAATTGACAGAGGGATTCATAGGTTTCCTGGATGGGGTAGAACATCCCGGTATGATCCGGTTTTCCGCCCAGGGTTTTCAGGTCGACGCATAAAGCGATAGTGACCCGCCCCGCGTGACCCAGGAGCGACGCCAGCACCCGGTATTCCTGGGGCGTAAAGCCGGAAAAGCCGTCTACCCATACCTGACCGTCGTGGACTGCCCTTGATAGAGCCAGCCGGTCAGCCAGCAGGTTCAGGTAATCATCCGGATCGATAAAGCGGTCTTCCAGAAAATCCTCTAAATCATTATAGAGCAGGTACAGGTCTTCCAGTTTCTCCGCCAGGGTTTCCGCCCCCTGCAAGTCGCGCAGGGCGGCGGCAGCGGCGGTCAGGTCCGCCGGCTCAATACAGTAACTTTTTATTTCTCCCAGGGTGCGGGCCAGGGTGTCGGCAAAACCGGGCTGGCCGGCCGAGCGCCGGAATACCCTGATTTCTTCCCGGCGCTGTTCCAACAGGCGTCGCAGCAGCATGCGCTTGCCCAGTTCCCCGATATGTGGCCGGGCCGCTCCCCCCGCTTCCTGTAACACACGGTAAGCCAGGCGCCGGAAGCTCAGCACCTGAGCCCGGATAAACCCTTGCAGGCCCGGGGTGGCGGCCAGCGCATACTCAGTCTGAAAAGTAGCCTGTTCCGGCACCAGCAGCACCAGTGGCGTCCCGGCCGGGCGCGCCTTTAATTCCGCGCGGATCTCCTCCAGACAAGTCCTGGTCTTGCCGCTCCCGGCCCGGCCAATAATAAACCGTAATGACAAAAGACTCCACCCCTATTAAATGGGGGACTGTCCCCCAGTGTTATTTTTGTCGAAAAATTGCTGGGGGACTGTCCCTCAGTATTATTTTGTCAATTTGGCTTCGGTTCTGCTGACAAAGCTGTCTGTCTTAACGATAAAACGTTCGTGGATGCCCGTGCCGATCAGGTCAACCTGGTCTCGCGCCTCAACTTCAAATAGCAGCCTTTTCCCGGCCACCTCCGCCAGGCGGGAGGTGATGACTACGTCCATGCCTACCGGGGTGGCGGCCAGATGCTTTACGTCAACTCTGGTACCAACTGTTGTTAACCCTTTATCCAGACAGGGCGCGACAGATGACAGAGCCGCCTTTTCCATGAAGCGGATCAGTGCCGGTGTCGCCAAAACACGCACCGAGCCGCTTTCATAAACGACTGCTGTTTCCTTATCATCAACTTTTATTTTGACCTCACCGGTAATGCCCGGCTTTATCTCTTTTCCCATTTACCCTACCTCCCTGACAAATCCTATTATTAAGTAAAATACCATTTTTATTGAAAAACACCTTTAAAAACATGCTTTTTAGAAACGGGAAATTGGCGATCAGTAGAAGGGGTATGGGAATTGTAGGTGCGGATTTATCCGCACAATGGGTGGCGGTCAAACCCCGCCCAGTAATGCCGGGGTATCCTGGGGCCGGGATGTCCGGATGAATCCGGACCTACATCACTGCACCAGCTGTACGTACAATTGTAGGTGAGGATTCAGCCTTACAGCGGAAAGGGGACACACCTCTGTAAATCGGAACGGGGACACACCTCTGTTTGGGGATTGGCTTTGACGCCGAGGTATGTCCCCGATTGGAATGCTCTGGTGATACTAGGAGATCTGGTCTAATATATCAGGGCCTGGTTGCGCCGATGCGAGGGGGATAAATTCAAAATTGGTCCGGCGGCAGTTGAATTCCATAAAAAGGACCTTTGGCCGGCGCAGCAGTTCTTGTTTTAAATTGGTCAGGCGGGCCAGGGCGCCGGGATTAAGGAAATGCTTGTTACCGACAACCTTCTGGTAGCCCAGGTGCGCGTGGGCCCCCAGGGTAAAATCCGCCTCGGTGGAGATGACCTCCGAAATCAGGGTGCAGGGCACTTTTTCGGAGAATGCTTTGGGCAAAAGCATGCCGTGGGTCACGTGCAGCGCTACGTCACAGCTCTTCTTTTTCACCATGTAACGTTCCTTACTTTTTTGACGGTCAATGCTTTTAGAAAAATGCTGGCCGCTGAGCTGCAGGACACAGCTGCTGTCAGCCAGGCACAGCCGCTCTCCGGGCTGCAGGAGTTTGATTAATCCCTGCCTGGCCAGGCCGCCGATGGCTGTGGCTTCCAGGCTGTCCAGACGTTGATCGATCAGATCGTGATTGCCTGCTACGCAGTAGGCCGGCAAACCCAGTTCTCTTAAAAACCAGCGGAACAGGTCCAGGGATCTCTGGTCGGGCCGGGGATTGTCAAAAATATCACCCCCGTGAATAATGAAATCAACCTGATGCTGCCGGCAGAGATGCAGAACCTCAGCAAGCTTGACAGTAATAGCGTCAAGAAACTCATCCCTGCGATTTTCAGGAATTCCGCTGCGTATATGTGTGTCGGCAAGATAAATTAAACGCATAGAGGCACCCCCCGCCAGCGTTAATACATATTTTTGCTTCCACATCCCGGTTAAAATATCGACCGGCCGGTATCCACTCTCTTCTCGTCGTCGGGTCCCAGTGAGACAAACAACTCCTTAAACCTTTCAAAATCCTCCAGACCCATCAACTCCGTGTGGGAATAAAAAATTCTCCCGGCGTTGTTCATCGCCCCCCAGGTCAGTTTAACGATATCCTTATTTATACCCTTTTTGGTTTCTGTTTTGGCGAACAATTTTATGGACATATCCAGCACCTTTATGCCCTCATTTTGTTACTCAAATCACTTACATTATATCAAGGAGGAAAGACTTTTTTTCATAAATATTATTACTTTTGGGTTTTTCCCGTGGTCCTCTTTAAGAAGCTGTCCAGTTTGACGATAAATCTTTCGTGCGTGCCTTTGCCGATTTGCTCCGTGTCATCCCAGGCCTCAAAGGTAAATAGAAGTCTTTTCCCTTCAATCTCAACCAGAGTGGAGCGGACCACCACGTTCATGCCCACCGGCGTTGCGGCCAGGTGCTGCACCTCAAACTTCGTGCCCACGGTGGTCATCCCTTCTGCCAGAAAAGGCAGGACAGATTCTAAAGCTGCCTTTTCCATCAGCCCAATCAGGGCCGGTGAGGCGTATACGTTTACCACGGTATTGCCATAGGCGATGGCCGTGTTCAGATCAGTCACTACATCCCTGGCCTCGCCTTTGATACCAACTTCTAATACCCGGGCCATATTGTCCCCTCCCCTAAATATTATTTTATGTTATTTATTCCTGATCTATCTAGAAAAACCTGCCGTTTTCTGAAAATTTACCAGTTTAAATAAGAGCAATTTTAATACTGCCAATTATGTGATATTTTGGGCCCTCTGGCATATCCTATCAATATAACAACGGAGCTGATCCGCATGAGCATTCCTCTTTTTAATCATGAAGCTTCAGAGATAATATTAATAATCCTCCTGTTTCTGGGGCTTTTCGGCCGGTCAAATATTCTTGTTGTAGCTTCCTGCATTCTTCTCTGTGTCAGATACTTCAGCCTGGACCAGGTAATCCTGCCCCTGCTGGAAAAACGCGGCCTGGAAATCGGGCTGCTTTTGTTAATGCTGCATATCCTCACGCCCATAGCCACCGGCAAACTCACCAAAGAAGAGATGTACTCCTCCGTATCCGTGAAAGGTTTGCTGGCCCTGACGGCGGGGGCGCTGGCCACCAAGCTGAACGGGGACGGCCTGAACCTGATGAACTCCAGCCCCGAGATCATCTTCTGCCTGACCGCAGGCACCGTCATGGGCATTCTCTTCCTGCGCGGCATGCCCTGCGGCCCGGTGATGGCAGCCGCGGTAACAGCTGTATTCTATAAATTATTCAGTTTTTTCATTTAAATAACAATCCCATACCACTTCAGCAGTGATACGGGATCTGCCGGCGCCTCAGCGGCTGCCACTATACTTGGAATAATTATGGCGCGAGCTGCTGTTATGGTCACGACTGTTTTGGCTGTTATCAGAGTCATTCTTGTATTGATTGCTATCGTAGTCACGCCTATTTTGATTGCTATCGTAGTCACGTTTGTATTGATTGCTATTGGAGTCACGACTGTTTTGACTGTTGTCGGAGTCACGACTGTTTTGGCTGTTATCAGAATCACGTTTGTATTGATTATTATCTTTGTTATCTTTATCGTTTTTGTTTTGTTTGTTATCTTTGTTGTCTTTGTTATCTTTGTCTGAACCTTTTTCATTGACCTGACCCCGTTGCGGACGGGTCTTTATTATTACGTTATTATTACGCTCAGCGTATAAGCCCTGTTTTACGATACCTGGCTCTTCTTTTTTTCCCTGGTTGTATTTCCTGAGGTCGCCGCTGCCTTCACCAATCAGTTTGGCAATGGACACTTTCTTTTCTTTTTCAATATTGTCCAGTCTCATTGCGCTTATTTCGCTAAGGCTTACCGGCAAGCTTTTTTCCACTGTCTTTTTATGCAAAAGGAGTTTCCCTGTGGAGATTCCTGATGCTTGAGCTTCCTGGCGCAGTTCAGGTTCGACAGATTCGATTATAACTTCGGATTCGACACTGCCCGAGTCCATAGATGTTTTAATGGCATTATAGACATGTTCAATGTCTACCAGGGGATCACTATCCTCATTAACAGTCAGCGTGGACAAAATGATATTGCTGCCGCCCGCCGTTAAATAATTATCTGCTATAGCTTGCGTTACAATCAGGCCCACAGCCTGCTCCAGGTCGCAGCCCTTAACCAGGACCTCCGACAGGATTTTGTCCCCGTCACTGTTCAGGCCGCTGCCGGACACTACTTTACCGTCCTTTGCTATGGCCAGCTCGATGCTGGGATTAATGTCTATAGTCAGGTAGGCTACCGCCTGCAGCGTGCAGTCCAGGTAAATTTGGCCGGCCATAAAAACAATCAGCAGCGAAGCGGCAACCATCAGGTACCTGAGATAGGGCCTCCAATTTTTTCGGCCGGCCAGGCTTATTTCCTGGCCTATTCTGATGTGGCCGTTTTGGGGCAGCGGCACTTCTTTGAATTCACCGGCCGGGGTAACCGCTATACACGACCGGCCTTCAATTTTAACGATCATTCCGCACTCTTTCGCCATTACAGATCCCTCCTCGCCCTGACCGGCAGCTCTAAATATGAACTCAGATAGATATAGTCCCTTTGTTTATGGATCAGGAGTGTGATCGCAATGATGTATTTGCGGCCCCGCTCCATAGTCTTGCGGCTGATGCCGGTAATTCTCTCCAGCTCCGCCAGCGGCAGTTTATTATTATTATGGAGTTCTTGCAGCAGTCTTTCGTTTTCTGCTATCACTGCCGCGACTTTCATCAAAGACTGGCGGGTTTTACGGTGTCGCGGCGAGCATTTGACCAGGTCCCGGAACGACACGTTGTATTGATTAAGCAGTCCTTCGAATTCTTTAATTTCTTGTTCCCTCTCCCAAGCGGCCACTTCCGCCTGGTATTTCTCCCATGACTTATCCAAACCCACGGTATCCGATTCATCTATACTTGAAAACAGCTGGACCTGAGCAGCGGTTTTCCTGCTCTCCCGGCGCTTGAGGTCCTTAAGTCTGCTGAGCATCACTATTCTGGCATAAGCCAGGAAGGGGACCCCGGTTTCCTCGCGAAAACGGTCAATGGCCTCGTTCAGGGCGACCAGGGCCACGGCAAGCTCTTCGTCCCGGCCCCATTCCAGAACCCGCCCGGCAAATTTACAGGCCATTTTGTAAACAAAAGGCTTGTGATTCTCCAAGAATTCTTCCCTGGCAGGGCGGTCTCCCTGTTTGATCTGTTTAATTTTTTCGTCTACAACCTGCACAGGGTACAAACATTCACTCCCCTTAATGCCGCAAACCACCTCTTTCTCGTTTACAAGCGGGGCACTCACAGTGCTCCCTTACTTATAATACGAAAATGCGGCGTTTTTTTGAGGGCAAAGTACAAACTTTTTCCTTAACCACTTGACTGGTGGCGCCAGTCGTCAGATGTAGATCCAGCAGCCGATCCCCAGACGCCGGTAGTTAGATGTAGGTCCGGATTCATCCGGACATCTTGGCCGCAGGGGATCCCGGCATTGCAGCGCAGGGTTTTACCCAGCTAAGCTTTGTGCGGATAAATCCGCACCTACAGTTCCCGCGCCCGGGCATTAATGGATTGTTCTGAGGATGATAATCTGGATAAATATTATTGCCGGCACGCCCAGGGTAAAAAGTAATTTTTTAGTTTTATGTCTAAAAATATACATGCCCAGATAAGTGCCGATAGAGCCGCCCAGCGCGGCAAGCAGGAGCAGCCTGATTTCAGGCACCCGGTATTTATGGGCCCGGGCCATAGCTTTGTCAAAGCACATGATTAAAAAACAGGCAACATTAATGGCGATAATGTAAATTACCAAAGATAGACCTTCTTTGCTTTAGACTTTTGTCAGCGTCATGCATAGAAGAAATGCTTTATGCCCAAACTATGGCTATGGGAATAATAGCTGTACATGGCGGGCTTGATACCAGCCGGGAAAAACAGTATATGGAAATTCTCCAGGAGGCAGCCCTGCAGGGTCATGAACTCCTGTCAAAAAACCGTATTCAAGCCCTGGAAGCCGTGCTGCGGGTGCTGGAGGAATCCTCTAAATTTAACTGCGGCTACGGTTCAGTGCTTAATTTTGACGGTGTCGTGGAAATGGATGCCGCCATCATAGATGGCGTAAGCAACCGTTTTGCCGCTGTCGCCGCGATCCAGGATGTCGAACACCCTATTTCAGTGGCCAGGGCGCTGCTGGAAAAGACTTCTAATGTCATCCTGGCCGGAGCAGGCGCTGTTAAATTTGCCCGCAAACAGGGTTTTCCAACGGCAAACTGCGTTTCTAAAGAGCAGCGCGAGGCCTGGCGGCAGGCCCGGGAAAGCCTGGCCCGCGGTGAGAAACCGGCCCAAAACCTGTACACCGGTCTGGCTTATTACGCTGATACGGTCGGATGCGTCGTCTGGGACGGCGAGGGACTCGCAGCAGCGTCATCCACCGGCGGCTACTCGCTGAAGACACCGGGCCGGGTCGGAGATACGCCAAGCCTGGGCGGCGGTATTTTTGCCTCAAAAACATGCGCCGTTGTGTGCACGGGTATCGGTGAAACTTTTATTGAAACCCTGACTGCGAAATATGTTGATGAAGTTATTGCCGGGGGCAGTGAGCCCCAGCAGGCTGTAAAATCAGCTCTCAAAAGACTGCACAAGTTAAAAAAAGCTGAAGGCGGCATCCTGGCCGTGAACGCCCGGGGCATGGTCGGCGCGGCTTTCAATGCCGGCCGGTTCCCGGTAGTGGTCGTCGCTGACGGTAAATTGTTGGATCACTACCAGCCAGTCAACCTGACCCAGGAACTTTCAGTCCACTAGAAAAACCCCTCGGCTCCAAAATAATGGCAAACAAGTTAACAGGATTTACAGGGACCCGATTCCTTAAAGATTAACATATTTAAGCAATCTTAGACAAATATTCTTTGACCCTATTATCCCCCCGATTAAATCCTGCCAGGCAAAAACCGCCTTGCGGCGGTTTTAGGAACCGGAACCTCCGGTTTATTCTGCTTTCTATCATCCCAGTTGGTCGATCAGCCCAATGTGAGTGTGCAGCAGGCTTTTCAGTTTAGCCTGCAGTTCCGCGGCGATACTTTGTTCACTGGCCTCGGTCAGCATTTCTTTTACCGAGTTAATTTTGTTCTGGGTATTTTCAATAGCAACCAGCAACTCGACTCGCTCCATGCTCATTAAGCATCACCTTCCTGATGATTATATTTCACTAGCCTACCAGTTAATATAATACAATAAAGACATTATTTTTTTATTAATATCTGATTAACAATAAATTATTTCTTCATTGAAAATGACAAAACCAGGCCCCTGGCTTTTGGCCAAGGGCCTGGTTTTAACTGAGATGTGGTGGTTTTAACTGATATGTCCCGTTTGGCCCACATGGCTGTGGCTCATATAACCCATATGGCCCACTTGACCCGTGTGAGCAGGCTGGAAAGTATTGATCACCGTTTCGGTTGTCATTTCTTTCATCGTCGGTACCTGGTAATAGCCTTTTTGATTCATATAGTTCCAAACCTCAAAAGCCTGTTCGGAACAGTTCATCGCCCCTTGCTGGATCATGCGCCTCAAGAGAGGATCTGCGAATTCGAGAGAAGCGGTCATCTTCATGACGGCTGATGACTTGTGCATGCCCAGCATCCCGCTGGCAATATCCCTGTCGTCAAGCTCATCGGCTGAAATATTAGGCGCCACGGAACCCGGGTTCCGCAAACCATAGGAGGGGCTGACATTGCCGATTTTGCGATAAGGAACAGCTTCTCCCCGGCCCCGCTGGCTGATGGCATTGACCATATTGTTGTATTCTTGGCTGACAAAATTTATTTGGTTGTCCAGGATGTTTTTGAGCTGGCTGTCTCTCACATGGGGACGGTACAGCTGCAGCTGGTTAATGCTATCGATTGAGTGGGTGAGGATCTCGTGTAATTCCATTGTTTCATGGGCGCCCAGGTTAGCAGGCATAATATCATATCCTTTCTATTGTTTTATGCCATTATTATGCTGCTAATCTGACCTTATTATTCAAAATATCCTGGGTTCCCACAACTCCAGGTCGATGTGTTCCGTGTTCGGGTAACCTTCAGGATCACACTGAAAGACATATCTATAAAAATCAATCATACTGTCAAACCTGGCGCCGTCTTCCAGGCTTGATACCGATTGTTCCTTGCTGTCGTATCTGAATCGTTCAGGATCGCCTGAGATAGGATGGGCTTTAAAAACCAGTTCCCGGCTTTTTGCTTCCTTAAAAAAGCTATCCAGGTTTTCCAGAGTGTGAAAACGCATGAACCGCCGTCTGCTCAACTACACCTCATCCTTATATTTTTACTTATCTTAGAATAACTTCTTCCACCACGGTAACTGTTCATTTTGTTTTTGCCCGGCCTGGTATTTGTTTTCTTGATTATCAAACATCTGGCCATAGGCTTCTTTGATCCGCTGTAACGGGTCAACCCCGGTGTCATTGTTATTTTCCTGCTGGGGGGCGTCCGGCACTGCTGCCGGTTTTGTATATTCGGTATCTAAAATTTTATCGTAAGTGTCCCGCATGTATTGGATCGGATCAGCCTCCTGCGCTTCTGCCTCGGAGATGCTGCCGGTCTGGACTAGAAACTCTTGGTCCAGTCTCTGATCATAACTGTCCCTGATCGTCTGGATCGGGTCTTCCCCGGGGCCGTCCTGGGAAGGATCAGGCCCGAGCTCAGTGCTGTATTCACTATCCAGCTTGTGATTGTAACTATCCTTAATATGCCCGACAGGATCTTTTTCCATTGCTTCGTTTAAGGCGTCTCTGAACAACTTAAGCAGGCCGGTCCGTGCTTTTCTTTTGGGACCGTTACCACCGTCCATAACCTCAAGACCTTTCAATTTAATATTTGAACACTACTAGATTTACTTCCTTGTTATAGTGCCAAATTTCTGCCGGTAATATGCGCTGCGCTCTCGCAACACTGATTATAACTTCTATATTTTAATAAGGTATTTTATTCATATAGTTCCCGCTTAAAATAGGCATAACCTTTGTTTTTAACGGTCCTGATAAATCTTTTACCTTCATATCGTCAATTTTTAAAATATCGATGGTGTCCAGCTTTACCAACTGCGCCAGTTCCCTGGCCGTCAAGCCCTGGTTTTTCCGCAGTTCTTTTACTTTCTTGTTTTTTATACCAAACTTAAAGATTGCTATCACTCCTCTTCTGAAACTGCACCCTGCCGGCGCATTTTATATTAATTATACCATATCAAATCAGGCGGAAAATGTTAAGGGGGCTATTGGCGAATACTGCCAATAAAAAAAGCGTTTTGAAATTAGCAACACTCGCTGCTTTTTTTTGGAAGGATTAAGGAGCTGGCAGTCGAATAATGGTAAAAATAGCTATTTAACGGAGGCCCTGATGATAGCCATCGTAAAAAGTACCGCCCTGCACGGCCTGGACGGCCAGGTAGTGGAAGTGGAAGTTGATGTTTCCAACGGCCTGCCCTCTTTTGACATCGTCGGGCTGCCTGACGCCTCGGTCAGGGAATCAAAAGACCGCGTCCGCGCGGCAATAAAGAATTCCGGCCTGGAGTTTCCGGTTAAGAGAATTACGGTGAACCTGGCGCCGGCTGATTTAAAAAAAGAAGGTCCCATTTATGATCTGCCGATTGCAGTGGGGATCCTGGCCGCTACCGCACAGCTTACCCCGGAGCAGTACGGGCGTTTCGCCTACCTGGGTGAACTTTCTTTAAACGGCTCTCTGCGCAGTGTGGCCGGGGCGCTGCCCAACGTGCTGGCTGCTGTAGGCGCGTCAATGAACGAAATAATTGTCCCCAGAGAAAATGCCGCTGAAGCGGCGCTGGTTGAAGGCGCTGCTATTTTCCCCGCCGGCAGCCTGGCGGAGCTAACCGGTTTTTTGCGGGGTGAAAACGAGATAGCTCCATATGTTTTGGACCTGGCCGGTTATATGAGTTCCGCTGGGGCTGATTGGCCCGACTTCACCGATGTAAAAGGGCAGCATACCGCCAGGCGGTCCCTGGAGGTAGCCGCTGCCGGCTCGCACAACCTGATTATGTTCGGCAGTCCAGGTTCAGGCAAAACAATGCTGGCCCGCCGCCTGCCCGGGATCCTGCCGGACATGACTTTTCAGGAGTCTATTGAAACAACTAAAATTTACAGCCTGGCCGGCCTGCTCACACCGGACATACCGCTGGTTACCCGCAGGCCCTTCAGGGCGCCCCATCATACCGCTTCTACTATCGGCATCGTCGGCGGCGGCAGAATACCCCGCCCCGGCGAAATAAGCCTCGCCCACCACGGCATTTTATTTTTGGATGAAATGCCTGAATTTCAAAAAGACGCACTGGAGGCCCTCCGTCAGCCTCTTGAAGATGGAGTTGTTACAATATCTAGAGCCACCATTTCCCTAACATATCCAGCCAGATTAATGCTCGTAGGCGCGCTCAACCCTTGTCCCTGCGGCTATCTGGGCGACACCCTGCGCGAGTGCGTCTGCACTCCCCACCAGGTGCAGCGCTATATTTCCCGCCTCTCCGGCCCGCTCTTGGACCGCATCGATATCTGCATCGAAGTGCCGAGGCTGCCCTACGAGGAAATAAACTCAGGAAGAAAACCGGAGAGCTCGTCGTCGATTAAAAAAAGGGTGGAAGCAGCGCGGGAACGCCAGCGTAAAAGGTTCAGGGATGAAGCACAAAGAAACGCCCGCTCCCAGGCGCCCACCTGTAACGCCCGAATGGGGCCGAAGGAAGTACGCCGGCTCTGTAAAATGACGAAAGGCGCCCGCGCTCTTTTTCAGTCCGCTTTTAAAAAGCTTGCGCTGAGCGCCCGGTCACACGATAAAATTTTAAAAGTCTCCCGCACCATAGCAGATCTGGAGGGCTCGGAACTTATAAACGAATCCCATTTGGCCGAGGCCATCCAGTACCGCTCCCTGGACAGGATTTATTCATACTATTAGCATGTCTTATTACTTGGCTACAACATTCCAAAGTGCAGTCAAATCGGAAAGTGAGTGCGGTTGCGCCGGACTTTTAGTGCATCGGAAATCAACGCCACCTCCTTTTGCAAGAAAAATCAAACTTCAGCATATTCGTGGAATTATCACTCCACTTGGCATCTGCATTATTCTTTCCGTACCCAGATAAGTTACCATTAAAACTTGACCTGGGATTTCAGCCGTTATTTTACCTATAATGGAAGCTTTTCTTCCTAATGGATGTCCTCTCAGTATCTCCAGTGCACGTTCAGCATCTTTTTTTGAGACAATTATAACTGCTGCCCCCTCGTTGGC
This sequence comes from Desulfotomaculaceae bacterium, assembly GCA_028709235.1. Taxonomy (GTDB): domain Bacteria; phylum Bacillota; class Desulfotomaculia; order Desulfotomaculales; family Pelotomaculaceae; genus Syntrophopropionicum. The sequence goes on along the minus strand of JAQVXL010000017.1, from coordinate 3,204 downwards.
TAACTGATAAGGTTCCAGGCCCAGAAGTTCCATCAGGTAAGCGACAGTGGAATCTATCGGGATTAATGATTCATCAATCTTTATACCTTTCTTGCCTTTTACAGCTAACTCATTTAGTACAGCAGCCAACCCTCCTCTGGTCGGGTCACGCATACACCGGACTTCCAATGAATTAAGGGGTTCAATGAGTGAAAACAAGCTGGCACAGTCGCTTTGCGGAGGTGGGTCTACCCCCAGGTTGTTCCGTGCCGCGAAAACTGATAATCCATGTGCTCCTGGCGGCGCAGTGATAATGACTCGATCTTCAACTTGCATAGCCGACGGTGAATAATTTATCCAGTTTGGTACTATCCCCAGTCCTGTTGTTGTGATGTAAACACCATCACAATAACCCCTTTCCACTACTTTTGTATCTCCTGCAACAATTGTTAAACCATCTTTTCTTGCTGTGCTATTCATGCTCTGAACAATTATTTCAAGGTCTCCGATATCAAAACCCTCTTCTATAATAAAAGAGCATGTTAGATATAACGGCGCTGCCCCCATTACAGCAAGGTCGTTAATCGTACCGCAGACTGATAATTTTCCAATATCTCCTCCGGGAAAGAAAACGGGTTTAACCACAAAACTGTCGGTAGTCATAGCCCATCTCCCGGCCTTTAGAGATAGCATGGCAGAATCAAGCTGACTATCTAGAATAGGGTTATGGAAATACTTAATAAATAGTTCTTCCACCAACTGCTGCGTCATTGAACCGCCCGCTCCATGAGAGAGGGTAATTTTTTTATTCTTCATAATTTACCCTTTCATTATAGACGGGTCCTCATAACGGCTGGGATAATTATAGCTGGCTGCGCATGACCCTTCAGACGAAACCATACAAGGACCTACGGGATTGTCCGGTTTGCAAACCGAGCCAAAAAGAAGGCACTCACACGGCACTTTAACCCCCCGCAGGATTTCTCCACAGGAACAAGTTGTAATTGGCGCCCTTTTAATAATCCTGTTTCCCAGGCTAAACCTGTAAAACCCATCAAAGTCCCGAAATTTTTTTCGAATTGCCAGTCCACTTTCAGAAATGACTCCTAATCCTCTCCATGACGCATCACAGAATTCAAAATAATTACTCATATATTCTCTGGCTAGAGGTACCCCCTCCTTATTGACCCCCCGTTTATACTGAATCTCAATTCTGCAAGACTTCTCCGATATTTGTTCTAAAATTGCATAAATTCCTTGCAGGATATCTTCCGGTTCAAACCCCGTAACCACTCCGGGCTTGGACCAAATCTTAGCAAGGGGTTGATACTCATCGGTCCCGATTACGGTGCTGACATGGCCGGGCAATAAAAAACCATCGATATAGTTACTATCCTCTCTAACTAATTCCATTAAAACAGGCGGGATTCTCTTATGAAAGGACAATACACTAAAGTTCTTTATCCCTTTTTTCCGGACTAAATCAATCATAACAGCTGCAACCGGCGCTGTGGTCTCAAAACCGATAGCTATAAAAACAACTTCTCTCGCTGGATTCTGCTCCGCATAATGTACTGCCTCCAAGGGAGAAACTGTAATACGAACGTCTGCACCCTCTCCATTAAGCTTTTCCAGGCTGCCCTCACTGCCTGGTATTCTGTATAAATCACCGAAAGTGAATACGGTTACACCTGCAATTCTTGCCAACTCCTGGATTAAATCAATATCACTCTCTTCTGTAACGCAGACCGGACAACCCGGTCCGGAAATAAGCTTTATGCCGGGAGGGAGAAGTTGCTTTATTCCAAAACGGGCAATATTCATGGTATGTGTTCCGCATACTTCCATGATTCTTACCGGGTATGATACTTTGCCGGAAATCTTCTGTGCCAACTGACTTATTGCAGCCCTGTTTACCAAAATATTAGGTTTCCTCCCGATCAAAACAATAAATATCTTCTAACTCTTTCATCACATGCAAAGCAAAGCCGGCATGTACCAGGACAAAATCACCGATTTCGATACCGGAAACCAGGGCGGTACATATTTTTATACTACTACCCGCCAGGTCCACTTCAGCTTCATCCCCTGATATGGACAAGACCCTGGCAGGAATCGCTATACACACGGCTTCAACCTCCCCGCCATAACAGCCTGGCCTAAACTTATTCCTCCATCATTGGGAGGTACCAGCCGGTGAATAAGAACAATAAATCCTTCCTTTTCCAAGCTGTTTAAAAGACCTGATAGCAGGAAAGCATTCTGCATTGCGCCTCCGCTCAGGGCTGCTGTACTAATACCGGTCTCCAGACGAAGCGCTTTAAAGGTTTCGATAATCATTTTTTCCACGGTATGGTGGAATTTGGCCGCAATATACCCTTTATCCCTCATCTTCTCAAGATCTTTCATAACCAGGGGCCACATTTCCCGTACAGAAATTATCTTCATAGAATCAGCGGCTGTAATAGAATAAGGATAATAATCCTCAGTTCTTTCACCGCATAACGCTTCCAACCTCATGGCCGCTTCCCCTTCATACCTGTTCAAAGTACATATTCCTAAAATGGCCGCTGCGGCATCAAAAAGACGGCCACAACTGGAAGTCAGGATGCAATTTTGGTTGCTGACAAGCAATCTCTTATAGAGCGCCCCTTCCTCTTCCGGTAATTTTAGGTACCTGGCCAACCCTTTTTCATCCTTGAACTCCCCCTGCTGAAGTAAATACAACAGGGCCATCCTATCCGGTCTTAAGGCCATGCCATCACTCGCCAGGCAGTGTACATATTCCAGATGGGCCAGACGTTTAAAGAACCCATTTTTACCGGCAAAAAATTCAAAGCCCCAAATTGCCCCATCTTGCCCATATCCTGATCCATCACAAACAAGCCCCAGCGCGTCTCCACTATAGTTGTTTTCGGCCAGACAACTGGCAAGATGGGCCTCATGATGCTGAATGCCAAGCGTTTCAATTCCCAGACCTTGTGCGAATCTGGTCGTAATATAATCCGGATGAAGATCATGGGCTGCAATAACAGGATTGGCCTGAAAATACTGCTGATAGGTTACAATAGCCTTCGTAAACTCATCAAAACAACTCTTATTGCTTAAATCGCCCATATGCTGACTTAGATAAGCGTTATCCCCTTTTATCAAACAAAAGGTATTCTTTAAATCGCCGCCCAGAGCCAACACAGGATATGGAGTGGATTGAACCTTGATTGGCAA
>JAQVXL010000068.1 GCA_028709235.1 Desulfotomaculaceae bacterium | reverse complement strand
CCTGCAGACAGGACAGTTCTGCAGGCTCAGCGGCGCCTCAAGCCCACTTTGTTCTATCAATGCCATATCTGTCAGGATGGTTGCTGTAGGTCCGTCTGATATCACTTCCCCATCTTTCAGCACAATAGTCCTATCACAAAGCTCAAACACCAGGTCTAAATCATGTGACGCTATTATTTTTGTGTGTGCAAAGCCATTAAGCAGAGTGATCAGCCCTCGTCTGGACCGCGGGTCCAGAGCCGCTGACGGCTCATCCATTACCAGAATGTCGGGTGTCATGGACAGAATGGTCGCAATAGCAGCAGCACGCTTTTCTCCCCCCGAAAGCTTGTACGGCGCCCGGTTCTGCAAATGCTCAATGCCAACCATCGCTAGCGCCTGGCTGACCCTCTTCTCGACCTCCTGCCCATCCAGTTTATAGTTGCGCGGGCCGAAAGCCACATCATCATATACTGTTGTCATAAAAAGCTGGTCATCAGGGTTCTGGAAAAGCATACCTATCTTCTGCCTGATCAGCGGCAGGTTTTTTTTAACCACAGGTACCCCTCCCACAATCACTTCCCCTTGACTTGGGAAAAAGGCGCCTGCTAGAAGCATAAGCAATGTCGTCTTGCCCGCGCCGTTGGCGCCTACGATGCCCACGGAATCACCGTGTACAATACGGAAGGACACGCTGTTTAATGCTTTCCGCTCATCTGGATAAATATAATGCAAGTTTTTTACTTCGATGATGTGATGGATCATTTTCCTACTCCTGTCACCAGTGAGCCGATGAATACCGGGATATTATAAAAGCGCACAGTCAAAAAGAATACCACCCACCCGCAGAGATACAGCGTATCATTAATTGTCATCCTGCTATCATACCCGGTGTTGTATTCTCCTATAAAACCTCTTTGAACCATTGCCTGGTACACACTTTGGGCTCTTTGCAAAGTCCTCAAGAACAAATTGCCTGCCAGTGATCCCCACACACCGGGCTGTACACCGTGATGAAAAGGAGCCCGCAGGCTATAGGCCTGCATTGTTCTCGCGACCTCCTCCATTAGCAGTGAAATATAGCGATAGGTCAGAAGAAGCTGCAGTACAAATATACGGGGGACGCGGAGCATCCGCAGTGCGGCCGCAAGCCTGTCCATGCCCGTTGTAACGATAAGAGTAAGCGTGCCCATAAGCGCCAGGAATAATTTGATTGTAATAGAAAAAAACGATACCCATCCCCCCGACAGACGGAAACCGCCCAATACAAACATAGTGGCGTTATCAAATATAGGATTGAAAGCCCCGATTCCAAGTGCAAAAGGGGCGACCAGCAGCATTCTCTTGAGGATAGGCAACAGCGGTATTTCGGCAAGCGCTATAATTATAACCGGATAAAAGATAAGCGGAAGCAATCCGGCTACTTCATATTTCCCAAAAGAAACCACCACAATCAAGTATATCATTGTGGTAAGAAGCTTCGCCAGAGGATGAATACTGTGTACAACTGTCTGTTTTTCCGCAAGTTCATCCAAAAGTCGGATATTGTATAATGACTTCATTATGTCTTTCATATGTAACACTAAACCCCATAAAAACACATACCCTGACCGCCTGAAAACGGCAATTTGCTCGCGAAATATTTGAGGCGGGGCTTTTGCCCCGCCCAGTTTCCCCTTAAGCAGTACCTGCATTTCCTCTTCTTTTTATTACTCTGATACCCATACCTATTATACCCGCCAGAATCAACGTCATCAAGCCCCCAACAACCCCGGAAATACTGGTTCCCGTACTGACGGCGGGCCAGGCTTCTTCTTGCTGCCCGGATTCAATTTTATCCCAGCTTTCAGAGGCCTTAAACCCGTAATCCGGCAAAAATGCTATCTTTTCCTGCATGTCACCGAGGGTTTCATGAACCCTGCCGACGGATTCCAGTTCATCTACGCCGGCAGTTTTAAACATGGACCATTCCAGCCCGTCTGGATAAGAAGACGTAAACCAGGACAAGATAGCCCCGGTAAACAATGCAACAACAATAAGACCTGATAAAACTTTCTTCATTGAAATGCTGCCTAAAGCCTCACCCGGAGAGGCTTTTTCTATAATCTCGGTACAGACCTTCCATACAAATCCGACTACTGCAGCCGTAATAAGACCTTCCACCACTCCTATGGCCAGGTGAATAGGCTGCATCAGTAATAAAAATGTGCTGAACGGCAGTTCAGTTTTCCCGGAAAAGAGCGTTTCCAGGACAACACTCAACGATCCCAACTGCAGCCCTATAACAGCTGCTAGTATAGCCGCGCTGAACATGCGGGATTGGGAATATCCTTTACGCATAATTTGTTTATAAATCAGAGGGTAAGCGATAAAACAGGTAAAAAAACCGAGGTTGAAAATATTGCATCCCAGGGCCAGCAAACCACCATCGGCAAAAAACAATGCCTGTATCGCCAGGATGGACGCCATCGTGAGAAATCCTGCGTAGGGACCGAGAATAATTGATAGCAACAGCCCTCCTCCCAAATGGCCGCTGGAACCGGTCGCAGGTATGGCAAAGTTAATCATCTGAGCAGTAAAAACAAACGCTCCCATGACCCCCATTAACGGGATTTTCTTGTCGTCCAAATCGTTTTTAATTTTGCCAATTGAGTAAGCTGCAACTCCAGCTGTAACCACCCACATGGCTCCTCCCACAACAGGAGAAATCAAAGCATCCGCCATGTGCACAATTACCAACCCCTATGTAAAATTATCAACTATATTAACGTAAAAACCACTATTCTCGTTTCTTTTCCTAAAGGTACAGTCATATCTACAATAATGTTATTATAGTTTTCAAAACTGTTGTGAACAATCCGCCACAGGGGGATATAAATTGATTAAATTTAGCAGAATCATATCCCATTCAAAAAAAATTTGCCCTGTTATGGGCAAAGTTTTTATATATCTACACAAGGGAGTCACGATCACAGTAAAATATTACATTTACTTATTGCCGGCAGTTTATATTCCAGAGAGTGTTTGATAACCTGGCCATCTTTTAATCAACGGATAAAAAAGCTGTAGGCTTTTTTATCTCCGGAGCTATTTTTTCTGCTCATCAAATTTTTCCAATAAATCCCCCACACCCAGAGCTTCCGCCCAGGAGACCTCTACAAACTGGTCGTCCTTCTTGAGCATTGGAGTTACCGGCTCGTCAGAGTACAGAAGCTCAAGACCCAGCCTGCCTTTCAGACAAAGCGGTCTTCCCGTGCCGGTCTCTCTTGCTGTCACGCCAAGCACTTTGTCACCCTTATAGTTCAGGTCAAACTGGCAGCCAGCCTCACAGAAGGTACAGGTAACCGGTTCTTTCCTGATTTCATAGGTGCGTGCTTTGCCGGCCAGGTTCCTGTATGTCAAAGCTCCCACCGGGCAAACCATAACGCAGCGCGCGCAGGAAACACATGCTGATTCGGCCAGGTTGGTGTCCATTGCCGGCGCCACCTTAGTGTTGAAACCACGGTAAGCAAAGTTGATCACCTGGCGTTCTTCCACCTGCTCACAGGTGCGTACACACCTGCCGCAGAGGATGCACTTGTTGGGATCCCTTACAATATATGGGTTGGAATCATCTATCGGGTAATCGTGCCTTTCACCCTCAAAGCTGGAGCTGCGCACATCATACCGGTAGGCATAGTCCTGCAGGCGGCAGTCGCCATTTTTATCACAGGTCAGACAGTCAGGCGGGTGGTTGGCCAGGATGAGTTCTAAAATCGTCCTGCGTGCCTCATTAACCGCTTGTGATTCAGTTTCTACAACCATGCCGTTGGTAGCCTCAGCGCAGCATGACGCCACCAGCGCCCGCGCCCCTTTAACCTCCACAACACACATCCGGCAACCACCGTATCCAGGAATGTCCGGATCATGACAAAAGGTGGGGATAAAATAGCCGGCCCCCCTGGCAGCATCAAGAACGGTGGTGCCAGCAGGAACAGTTACCTCTTTACCGTTGATGGTAAGTGTAATGCTGGACATTTGATTCCTCTCCAATATAACAAGTTTATTATTTTAACATTATACAGCAGACATGGAAATATTACTATAATAATAAAATAATATTATAATAGTTATGATAATTATATATAACCATTATAATAAATTACCTACTACCATATGTTCGCTTGCATATATTAATGTTATTTATTGTTATTATATTATCAATTTTGTATATCGTAAGTTATGTTGTGTTAATTAGTAGTTCACTACCTCTTATTAACTATAAAAAATTTAACTATAAAAAATGCTTTGCCCTGTTATGGGCAAAGCCATTTATATATCTCCACGAGGGAGGTACAGCATATTAATGCAAGCTCGGGCCAGCATGCTATCTAAAATGGATATTTACAGGCCTGAGATATATTTTTTATACATCTTCTAGCTTACCTTCTCCACCTTAACAGCACAAACCTTATATTCCGGGATCTTGGAGATGGGGTCGCGTGCCGCGTTGGTTACCTTGTTAATCGGGACATCCGGGTACTGGAATGACGTGAACACCAGGCCCGGGGTAACCCTTTCGGACAACTGGGCTGCCAGTTCCACCTGGCCCCTGCGTGAGATAACCCTTACTTTGTCACCGTCGCAGACACCGAGTTTTTCGGCATCGGCACAGTTGATTTCAAGGTACTCGTTCGGGTAGAACACTTCCAGGGCGCCCGTACGCTGGGTCATGGTCCCGGTATGATAGTGATATCTCCTGCGGCCTGTGCTGAGGACCATCGGGTACTCGGCATCAGGCAGTTCATCAGGCGGAATATGCTCAACTGGTTGGAACTTACCTTTACCGCGTGAGAACGTTGTCGCATGGAGGAACTTGGTGCCCGGGTGATCAGGTGCCGGACACGGCCACTGCAGGCTGCATACATCCAGCCTTTCATGGGTGATCCCGCCGTAAGCCGGGGTCAACTTGCCAATTTCGTTCATGATATTTGCCGGTGAATCGTAGCTCATCGGATAGCCCATGGCTGTGGAGATCAGGCAGATGATCTCCCAGTCAGGCTTGCTGTTGCCGATCGGCTCGATGGCCTTGCGTACCTTTTGGACCCTGCGCTCGGTGTTGCTGAAGGTACCGTCCTTCTCAGCAAAGCTGGCTGCGGGCAGGACCACGTCTGCCAGCTGGGCTGTCTCGGTCAGGAAAATATCCTGCACCACCAGGAAGTCCAGGCTTTCCAGCTCGTGAATTACCTGGTTGGCGTCGGGATCCGACAGTACCGGGTTCTCACCAAGGATATACATGGCCTTGATTGATTTACCGGCCGCTTCAACCATTTCGCCCACCGTCAGGCCGGGCTTATCAGGCACACTTTCCACATTCCAGGCCTTGGCAAACTTCTCGCGGTTTGCTTCCACGCCAATAGGCTGGTAGCCGGGGAAGACCACCGGCAGCGCGCCCATGTCGCAAGCGCCCTGCACGTTGTTCTGACCGCGCAGCGGGTTGACGCCGCTGGACTCTTTGCCGATATGGCCGCAGAGCATGGACAGGTTTGTAGTGGAAAAGACGTTGTGAGTGCCACAGATGTGCTGTGTGATACCCATTGTGTACAGTATTGTTGAATTCTTGGCCTTGGCGTAGCCGCGCGCCACTTCCCTAATAGTTTCTGCCGGAACACCGGTAATTTCAGAAACATAATCAGGTGTATACTTGGCTACAGTCTGCTTGAACGCGTCAAAGTCTTCAGTGCGAGCCTCAACAAACTCCTTGTTGTAAAGGCCCTCTTCGATAATTACATTGGCCAGGCCGTTAAACAGGGCGATGTCAGTGCCCGGTTTTAACTGCAGGTGATACTGAGCCAACTTGGCCGAATCGGTAAGGCGCGGGTCGATAACCGCCAGTGTCGCCCCTTTGGCAACAGCCTGCTTGATCTTGATACCGATAATCGGGTGCGCGTCAAACGTGTTGGTGCCTGCAGTTAATATGAAATCCGCGTCAGCGATTTCGCCAATTGAGTTGGTCATCGCTCCGCTCCCAAATGCTGCCCCCAGACCGGCGACAGTAGGAGCGTGTCAGAGGCGGGCGCAGTGGTCGATGTTGTTGGTACCGATCACCGCGCGGGCCAGTTTGTTCATCAGGTAGTTTTCTTCGTTGGTAACACGTGCAGAGGAAAGGATGCCGATGGCATCGGGGCCATAGGTATCTTTCGCTGCGTTAAGCTTTTTCGCCACCAGGCTGATAGCCTCGTCCCAGGTAGCCTCGACAAACTCGCCGTCTTTCTTGATCAGCGGGGTGGTCAGGCGGTCGGGATGGTGGATAAAGCCGTAGCCAAAACGTCCCTTCACGCACAGGGCGCGGCCGTTTACATCACCATTGGTGGAAGTAACACCTATCACCTTGCCGTCCTTCACGTTCAGGTCAAACTGGCAGCCCACACCGCAGTATGGACAGGTAGTTGTCACTTTTTGAATTTCCCAGCGGCGCCCCTTGCCAATCATGGCCTTTTCACTAAGAGCGCCCACCGGACACACCGAAACGCAGTTGCCGCAGAATACGCAGTTGGATATTTCCGTATCAGCGTAATGGGCGCCCATGGCCGGTGTAACAATTGAGTTAAAACCTCTGAAAGCAAAGTTGATTACGTTGTTGCCCTGGACTTCTTCACACATCCTGATGCATTTGCCGCACAAAATGCACTTGTTCATATCCCTGACGATGAACGGGTTGTCATCTTCTATGGGATAATTGTGTTTCTCGCCTTTAAAAGCGTCCTGTTTAACACCGTAATAATAAGCATAGTCCTGCAGGCGACAGTCGCCGTTTTTGTTGCAGGTCAAACAATCTTCCGGGTGATTGGCCAGCAGAAGCTCAAGGTTTGTTTTCCGCGCTTCAATAACAGCCGGTGAGGCAGTGTTTACAACCATGCCTTCTGTAGCTTCTGTGACACATGATGCCGGGAGATTGCGAGCTCCGGGGATTTCCACCACACATATACGGCAGGCCCCTGGTTTGCTCAGCTCAGGGTCGTGGCAGAAGGTGGGTATAAAGATACCCGCCTGTTCAGCAGCTTCCAGAACTGTAGTCCCCTTGGGCACAGTAACCTGGTTGCCGTCTATGGTGAGCGTAACATTTGCCACCATTATAACCTCCCTTCAAAGAACTAAGCTCCTTTCCTGTTGGGAGGCATAGTCGTTTCTGACTACACCCTGTCGGCCAGCTATCATACCGGGCAGGTTTAGATAGGTTGGCTCGGAGCAATTTGTTTATTCATTGTCTACTTTTTCAGCTCTTCCAGCTTTTTCAGCACAGCATCCATACCCAGAGCTTCCGCCCAGGAGACCTCTACAAACTGGTCGTCCTTCTTGAGCATTGGAGTTACCGGCTCGTCAGAGTACAGAAGCTCAAGACCCAGCCTGCCTTTCAGACAAAGCGGTCTTCCCGTGCCGGTCTCTCTTGCTGTCACGCCAAGCACTTTGTCACCCTTATAGTTCAGGTCAAACTGGCAGCCAGCCTCACAGAAGGTACAGGTAACCGGTTCTTTCCTGATTTCATAGGTGCGTGCTTTGCCGGCCAGGTTCCTGTATGTCAAAGCTCCCACCGGGCAAACCATAACGCAGCGCGCGCAGGAAACACATGCTGATTCGGCCAGGTTGGTGTCCATTGCCGGCGCCACCTTAGTGTTGAAACCACGGTAAGCAAAGTTGATCACCTGGCGTTCTTCCACCTGCTCACAGGTGCGTACACACCTGCCGCAGAGGATGCACTTGTTGGGATCCCTTACAATATATGGGTTGGAATCATCTATCGGGTAATCGTGCCTTTCACCCTCAAAGCTGGAGCTGCGCACATCATACCGGTAGGCATAGTCCTGCAGGCGGCAGTCGCCATTTTTATCACAGGTCAGACAGTCAGGCGGGTGGTTGGCCAGGATGAGTTCTAAAATCGTCCTGCGTGCCTCATTAACCGCTTGTGATTCAGTTTCTACAACCATGCCGTTGGTAGCCTCAGCGCAGCATGACGCCACCAGCGCCCGCGCCCCTTTAACCTCCACAACACACATCCGGCAACCACCGTATCCAGGAATGTCCGGATCATGACAAAAGGTGGGGATAAAATAGCCGGCCCCCCTGGCAGCATCAAGAACGGTGGTGCCAGCAGGAACAGTTACCTCTTTACCGTTGATGGTAAGAGTTACATTAGCCAAAACTTATTCCCTCCTTTACGCCTTGACGATGGCGTCGAATTTACATTTTTGGATACAGCCGCCGCACTTGATGCACAGTTCAGTATCGATCTTATGCGGTTCTTTCTTTTCGCCGGTTATGGCTCCCGCCGGGCAGGCCCTGAGGCAGGCGCCGCAGCCGGTGCAAACATCCACCAGGATGGTGTATTGTAGCAGGGCGCTGCAGACTCCCGCCGGACAGCGCTTGTCCTTGATATGCGCTTCGTACTCGTCCCGGAAGTAGCGCAGGGTGGTCGCGATCGGGTTCGGGCAGGTCTGACCCAGTCCGCACAGGGCGCTGCTCTTGATCACCCGGCACAGGCGTTCCAGGGTGTCGATGTCTTCCATCTCGCCCTGACCGTCGCAGATCCGCTGTAGTATTTCCAGCATCCGCTTGGTGCCTTCACGGCAGGGGGTGCATTTGCCGCAGGATTCAAGCTGGGTGAAGTTCAGGAAGAATTTGGCCACGTCTACCATGCAGGTGCCCTCGTCCATGACCACCAGACCGCCGGAGCCCATGATTGCGCCCAGCGCTCCCAAAGAGTCATAGTCGATCGGGGTGTCCAGGTGCGCCGCCGGTATGCAACCGCCGGACGGACCGCCGCTCTGCACGGCTTTGAATTGTTTGTCGTCCTGGATGCCGCCGCCGATGGTGAAGATGATGTCTCGCAGGGTGATGCCCATCGGTACTTCCATCAGGCCGGTGTTGTTTACTTTGCCGGTCAGACAGAATACTTTGCTGCCTTTGCTCTTCTCGGTGCCCATGGCCGCGTACCAGTCGCTGCCGTTGCGGATGATGAACGGCACGTTGGCATAGGTCTCAACGTTGTTTAATACGGTTGGCTTGCCAAAAAGGCCTTTGATGGCCGGGAATGGCGGACGCACGCGGGGCATGCCGCGCAAACCTTCGATGGAGTTTAAAAGGGCTGTTTCTTCGCCGCAGACGAACGCGCCAGCGCCGGCTTTAATCTTAATCCGGAAGTTGAATCCAGAGTCTAAAATGTTGTCGCCTAACAGTCCGTGCTCTTCGGCCTGGGCGATCGCCATGTTCAGCCGCTTGATGGCCAGCGGGTATTCGGCACGGCAGTAAATGTATCCTTCATCCGCCCCGATGGCGTAGCCGGCGATCATCATGCCTTCTAAGACGGCGTGTGGGTCGCCTTCTAAGATTGATCTGTCCATGAATGCGCCGGGGTCGCCCTCGTCGGCGTTGCAGACAGCGTATTTCT
>JAQVXL010000001.1 GCA_028709235.1 Desulfotomaculaceae bacterium | reverse complement strand
GTGATAATTGGATAAGGAAATAATATTATTCGAACACCTCTTTGGTTTACTAAAGCGGTGTTTATTTTAATATTCAAAAAAGTCGCTTAAAGGTATATAATATCTGTTGTAATGTTTTTAATAGAGGGCTTTTAGAAAAAATATGACAAACAATGCGCTGTGTTTGCCGGGGCAGGTGAATTTCTACTGTTTGAAAAGCTAAAACGCATCAGCATATTCACCGGTTATTTCGGCAGCGGGAAAACCGAGATTGCTTTAAACTACGCCATCAAGCTCAAGGAAACAGGCAAAAAAGTCACATTAGTAGACCTTGATCTGATAAATCCTTATTTCAGAGTCAGGCAGGTCAAAAAAGATTTTAAAGAAAAAGGGATTGCAGTTGTCAGCCCGCCGGGAAAGCTCGCCGGCGCTGATATTCCGGCCCTTCCGCCGTCCATCCACGGCGTACTGGAGGATCCTGGTGTTTATGGTGTTTTTGATGTGGGCGGCGGTGACATCGGCGCCACTGTTTTAGGCCGTTTTAAAAATAGATTGCCCGATGGGGCTTTTAATCTTTTTTTGGTGGTAAATACCTGCCGTCCATACAGCAGGGACGCGAAGGATATAATAAACATTACGCGGCTGATTGAAAAATCCTCCAGGTTAAATGTAAGCGCTCTTGTCAGCAATACCAACCTCGGTTCGGAAACTGACGCGAGCATTATTCTTGCGGGCCACCGGATTATATTGGAGGCCGCGGCATCAATGGACCTGCCTGTTGCCTTTATCAGCATGCGTACGGATCTGGCGTCAGCTATGGAAAATACCGGCGTGCCGTTGCTGCCCCTGACCATATTTATGAAGACCCCCTGGCAGTGATAGTATTTGTTTGTCTTAATTTTATAATCCGGAGAACAGTCAGTTAACTGATAAGTTTTATTGGCTGGAGGCTGGACTGTGATGTTTACATGTATTTTTTAGGAGGGAAGAATTTTGGCCAGAGTCATTTTTCTGGAAGAACGTTGTAAGGGATGCCAGCTGTGCACAGCCGTATGTCCCAAAGGTATAGTAGTCATGACGGGCAGCACAAATGAAATGGGTTATCACCCGGCCACAGTACATGAACAGGACAAGTGCACCGGATGCGGCATTTGTGCCCTGGTTTGCCCGGACATGGTTATTGAAGTGGAGAGAGAGGAGAAGGCGGTTTGAGCAAGATACTGATGAAAGGGAATGAAGCCATCGGAGAAGGCGCAGTACGTGCCGGGTGCCGCTACTTTTTTGGTTATCCGATCACACCCCAGAGTGAATTGACCCATTACCTGGCTAAACGGTTGCCTGAAGTGGGCGGGCTGTTCCTGCAGGCTGAGAGTGAAGTGGCTTCCATCAATATGGTCTATGGGGCTGCTGCTGCCGGCGCCAGGGTGATGACATCATCCTCCGGTCCGGGCATCAGCCTGATGCAGGAAGGACTGTCATTTCTGGCGGGGTCCGAACTTCCGAGCGTGGTGGTAAACCTGATGCGGGGCGGGCCCGGGCTGGGCAATATCGCGCCTTCCCAGTCTGACTATTTCCAGGCTGCTAAGGGCGGCGGCCACGGCGACTACCACATGATCGTGCTGGCTCCGAACACGGTGCAGGAAATGCTGGATACGATGGGCAACGCCTTTGACCTGGCGGATAAATACCGCAACCCGGTTATGGTTATGGCGGATGGGGTCATGGGACAGATGATGGAGCCGGTGGATTTAGGCGGCGATGTAAGGGTTGAAATTCCTCCAAAATCATGGGCTACTACTGGTATGGCGCACCACGCAGGTAAAAACGTGATCAACTCCTGCCTGGTTATACCGGAAGAGATGGAGGAGCTTAACCTCAAGCTGGAAAAGAAATACAAGGAAATAAGCCAGAAAGAGCAGGTTTGTGATGAGTATATGCTGGAAGGGGCCGATATTGTATTAGTCGCTTTCGGACTGGTTTCCCGTATCTGCATGTCGGCTGTGGAAAAAGCGCGGGCTATGGGAATAAAGGCTGGCCTGATCAGACCTGTCACCCTGTGGCCTTTCCCGGCTGGTTTTATAGGCAAAACAGCTGACAAAACCAGGGCTTATCTGACGGTGGAGATGAACATGGGCCAGATGATTGAAGATGTGAAACTGGCAGTATGCGGCAGGGCCCCAGTCTACCATTACGGTCGTCTGGGGGGCATGGTCCCCGATGTCAGGGATGTCCTGGCAGAAATAAAAAATTTGCATGAAGGAGATGCCGGCCGTTGAAAAAAGTATTTTCCAGGCCCAGATCACTGAAAGACGTACCTTTCCATTATTGCCCGGGCTGTACCCACGGTGTCGCGCACCGCTTAGTGGCTGAAGTGATTGATGAGCTTGGCATCCAGGACAATGTTATCGGCAATGCGCCGGTGGGGTGTGCCGTTTTTACAATGGATTACTTTGATTTCGACATGATCTCGGCTGCCCACGGCAGAGCGCCCGCGGTGGCCACCGGTGTAAAGCGGGTCTTGCCGGACAGGGTTGTTTTCACCTACCAGGGTGACGGCGATCTTGCCGCTATCGGAACGGGCGAATTCGTCCACGCTGCGGTCAGGGGGGAAAAAATTACCTGTATCTTTATCAATAACGCTGTATACGGCATGACCGGCGGCCAGATGGCGCCCACTACCCTGCTGGGGCAGAAGACCAAGACCACTCCTTACGGCCGTGACAGTGAAGTTAACGGATATCCGATTAAAGTCTGCGAGATGCTGACCCCTCTTGACGGAGCCGCTTATGTGGCCCGGGTTGCCGTGCACAGCCCGAAGGCAATAATACAAGCCAAGAAGGCAATAAAGAAGGCTTTCCAGGTGCAGATCAACGGGCTTGGATTTTCTCTGGTAGAAATCCTTTCAACCTGTCCCACCAACTGGGGCCTTACACCGCTGGAGGCGGTGAAATGGCTGGATGAAAATATGATACCGTACTTTCCTCTTGGTGAATACAAAGTACCGCCGGCGGGGGTGATATAAATGATTGAAGCGGTTTATATTGCCGGACACGGGGGCCAGGGGACGCTTTCCACCGGCCAGCTGCTGGCGAACGCGTGCTTGAAGGAAGGTAAATTTGTAGCATACCTGCCGTTTTATGGTGTGGAAAAGCGCGGCGGCGTATCAAACTGCGGTGTAACTATTTCTGATCAGAGGATTAGTTCTCCCTTTGTTGCTGAGCCAACAGTTTTAATAGCCATGAACAGCATATCTTTGGAAAAGTATGAAAGTGCGGTGGTCCCGGACGGACTGGTTATAGCCAATAGCTCACTGGTTGAAAATGCGGTCACCAGGGATGATGTCAGGGTGGTGCCGATACCAGCTAACGAGGAAGCCGAACAGATGGGGGACCCGATGGTGGCGAATAACATTATCCTGGGCGCTCTGCTGGAGTTGACCGGTGTGGTGTCCATCCAAATCGTGGCGGAATCTCTGAAAGAAGTGCTGCCCGAGCGCCACCACGGCAAGATCCCTGCCAACGTCAGAGCCCTGGAAAGAGGGGCGGAACTGGCTAGAAGGCATAAAATCCGTGAAAATAAATAAAGTAATAGTATGTCCCTGATGATAAGGTGGTGCTGTTGTGGTCAATGCCAAAAGAATGGTGGAAGAGTTTTTAGAGTTGGTCCAGATCGATAGCGTATCTGGCAAAGAACGGCAGATAGCCGACCTGCTCAAAGAAAAGCTGACAGTCCTTGGCCTGGAAGTGTTTGAAGACGGGGCCGGCCGGAAGGTAGGCTCCGATACCGGCAACATCATCGGCAGGATGCCCGGCAGCGGCAGCGGACCGGTCTTAATGCTTTGCTCTCATATGGATACAGTTGAGCCGGGCCGGGGTATTAAACCCCGTATAGAAGGCGGAGTTATCCGTTCTGCCGGTGATACGGTGCTGGGGGCGGACGATAAGGCGGGGATAGTGACCATTTTGGAAGTTTTGCGAGTAATCCGGGAGCAGTCCATCAGCCACAGCGGCCTGGAAGTTGTTTTTACCATCTGGGAAGAAGGAGGGCTCTTTGGGGCGAAAAACCTGGACTATGATCTGCTCAGCGCCAGGGCCGGTTTTGTGCTTGACAGTGACGGCCCACCGGGCACCATCATCACCAGGGCGCCTTCTCAGGACAGGATTGGGGCTACTATTAAAGGCCGGGCGGCGCACGCGGGAATAAACCCGGAGGACGGTATTAATGCCATCCAGGTGGCCTCACACGCCATAGCTCAAATGAAATTAGGCCGGATAGACCATGAAACCACCAGCAATATCGGCATAATTAAAGGCGGGAAAGCCACAAATATAGTGCCTGACAGCGCTACCCTGGACGGAGAAACCAGGAGCCTGGACGCCTGGAAGCGCGAGGCCCAGACTGCCGCCATATGCGGGGCGCTCAGGGAGGCAGCCGGCAAATTCGGCGCCGGTGTGGATATATTTACCGAAACACAGTACCATGATTTTAATTTAAGTAAAGGCTCTCCACCGATACGGTTGGCTATTGAGGCCGCGTGCAAGTTGGGACTCGCGGCCAGTCTCGAAAAAACTGGGGGCGGCAGCGACGCCAATATATTAAACAGCAGGGGTATTGCGACGGCAGTGCTGGGTATCGGCATGAAAAAAGTGCACACCACAGAGGAGTATATAACCCTGAAAGATCTCAGCGAAAATGCCGTTTACTTGTTAGAGATAGTAAAATCCGCACGGGGTAAAGCTTTTAGTTAGACATCCCCATAATTAGTTCTCTGACAGTCCAGCGCTTGTTTTTGTATTGAGCAAGCAGGCGCTGGACTTCTTTTATTTTCCCGCAGATGAAAATCCCTTCATACTGGGTGTATACTTTCATAAATAAACCTATCTTTCTTCTTTTCTGCAAGCATGTTTAATATATGAGCCGTAAGGGGGGATTATGCCGGCCTGGGTCGGTTTTATTCACTTTAATTCCGACACAATATGAATAGCAGCGGCCGGGCAGGCAGTCATAAAATTTTAGGTTTGACCATAGAAATAAACAGCGGCAAATAGGTTTACTGATGGGAAGCTAATGCACGCTGTAAAGGGGGGAGAGGGATGGGTAACAGGTTTCTGGTCCTCTGGGCCAGTTCCCTCCGGCAAAGCTGGCCCGCTTATTTGGTGATCCTGCTTCTGTTCACCCTTGGCATAGCGGCGGGAGCTCTTGGTGTTCAGCGGCTTCAAGCGGACCAGGCGCAGGAATTGAGCATATACCTGGACCAGTTTATGATGCAGGCGGGCGTGATCGAGGTTGATACTGTAAAAGCCCTGCAAGACGTCCTCTACAGTGATCTTGTTGTAATACTGGCAATTTACCTGCTTGGCCTGACTGTAATAGGCATTCCGGTGATACTGGGGATAATATTTACCCGTGGCTTTGTACTGGGGTATACTGTGAGCTTCCTGGCCAGTGAGAAGGGCATCCAGGGAATTGCTTTGGTCTGTGCCGCCGTCCTGCCCCAGAACTTAATATTTATCCCAGCCCTTTTGCTGGCCGGGGTAGCTTCGCTGTCCTTTGCTGTGCTGCTGGCCAGGCGGTTTAATAACTCAAAATTTATCGTATGGCCGAGTTTTGTCGGGTACAGCGGTCTGACCGTTGTGGTTTTGGCCTGTACGGCGGCAGCCGGTCTGGTGGAGGTTTACTTCACCCCTTTTCTGGTGAAGCTTGCCGCAAATTATATATTTTAATTCACTAGCGTTGCATAAAATAAATCTTAACGTAAATAGAAAGAAGAGTGAGCACCCTCATAAGAGGCTGTGCGCTTACTGTCGGAGGTAGAAATTATTGTGGCAGGAGGCCGTGGACTGGACGATACGACGCCCTTTACGGGCGTTTTCTTTTTTGTCCGATAAAGCAACAAGGTTGTCTAAAATATCTAAAAATAAGCTAGATAATCTATAACTAATTGGGTTTTCTTACAATATCTAGTAACAACACCAGGCTGTGATGAATATTATTTACTATAAATCGGAGCCGGTAAAAAATGCAAGGCTTTGATATTATTGGGATTACCAATCAGAGCTTTGTGATTTTACAAAAACCGTCTTCAGACTATAAATGTGGAGGAATAAAAAATGACAATGAAAATCGAAGCGCAGTCTTGCCCGAAGCAATTATGTGCCGACGTTGCAGCCCAAACCATGCCAGCATGTGATAGTGACCCGGTAAATTTTAAAAAAGATTATTGCCATGATGAAAAATTTAAAAGAAAACTGTTGGCCAAAATCCCTGTTGTTCTTGCGGAAGTAAATGTCCAGATCGATGTCTTTTCAGAAATTACTCTGCCGACTCCCGCAATTGAGATCAAACGTGTCAAAAAACGTTTAAAACTTACTCAATGCAGGCTGATCCAAAACACCAACAAGGTGTTTCTGGAAGGCTTCGTCCGTAAAAACATTGAATATGCTACAGCCACTCAATGTGTAGATAATGACAGCGTATGCGGCAACATTCAACACTGCACTCTTGATGTCCCCTTCAGATGCGTAACGGAAATTGAAAACTTCATTACCAGGCCGGATCCTGCGATACCCAGTAAGAGCAGAGAATTTGAATACTTATCATCCACTGCTCTGCCGGCAGATTTCCCTGAAAAGGATAGGCTATTGGCCGGTGATCTGTCAGAGTTCAACCAGGAGAGCTTTGAATACTTCAACGAGCTTCCGTTCTGTGAATTAATTAGCAGCACCATTACCGAATTCGATGAGTTCCTCAACCGCACACCGATAGCCGGTGGTCCATTTGAAGAAAGAACCTTCACGCAGTTTGATGAAAAAATGGTTATCGTGCTTAGATTTAAAATAATCCAAAACCAGCAAACCTGGCTACCTGCATTTGGCCTTGCCGCTGATCGTGACGATAAATAATCTGATATATTCGTAAAGCTAAAGAGCCCTTGATACTTCCATCCGGAAGTACCAAGGACTCTTTTGTAATGCCTTCTTAACGGGGTCTGATTGCTGCTTTCGCGATAACCGAGCTTACTTTAACAGCAACTGTTGGTACATCGGGCATAAAACTATTCTGGCCCTCTGCTTTGATTTCGGCTTTAGTTTCAGGTTTGCTTTCCGGTTTGGTATCTACCCTGGCTCTCAGCTTGCATTCCGTTTTACTCTCAACCTTATTTATCTTGCTTTCCGATTTGCCTAATTGGGATACAGATATTGACTTAACTCTCAGCTTGACCTTCTGGGTTTCCGGTTCAATTTTTGTTAGCCTTTCTTGACCTGCAAGTTTATATAGTTGAAGATCAAGTTTTAGATTGGATATTTCATCCAGATCTTTATTTGTATTGATACTAATTACCGTTTCTGCTTGAAGTTTCATAGCATGCATAATGATTTAATACCCCCTAAACACAGGATTTGCAACGAGCTTGACGTTAAAGGAAGTAACTGGAATTGTTATTAAATTTATTCTAGTTCGCCTTAAACATATTATGATCATAGGAGTATTTTTGACATTATTATATGATTACAATTTGCTGCATATAGTTGTAATTAATTCCATATATTTACACTGTGCCAAAGATAATTTGAATTGTTTTTAAAAAATTGGTATTTCGCGTAACGCCATAACTGTCTTCGGAATATTTTAAACACAGAGCTGTATCTAAATATGTCATATTTTCATATGCAGTTCTTATTTCAAAGGAGGTTTTTAGCATGGCTTGGGTGTCGAGTGCGATCGAATTTGTAAACCCGTCGGAAGACCAGAAGCTTTTTGAGGGCGATATTACGTTGACAAAAGTAGATGCTCTGGTTTTACAGGGTGTTGTAGTGGAAAACGAAGGGAAGCAACCGGTTCCGGGGGCGCTGGTCATGGTTTATGCCCGTTTAAAAGAAGGCAAAGAAGAGCCGTTGTGCCAGACCTTCAGCAGTAAAGATGGCCATTACCTGCTTTATGTTGACAAAAAGAAAATACCGGGAGATTCCACTGCCATAATTATCAGAGCTAATGCCGGCGAACTGTCATCTTAGAGCATTCACATTTTTGGGAGAATCGCTGTGTATGTATTTTCAGGATAGCGCGATCTAAATAATGGGTCCATATTTCATTCGACCTGAAGCGGAGCCTCCTGGAAATGGCGGCTCCGCATTGAGGTTTAATGTACGTTACAATTTTTTTTGTAAAAGGTGGGGTTGCAGTAAATCAAATTGGGGGGAGCAGGATATTATGAAGGACGGTTTGATAAGGCCTGACCCCGGGTGTTATTTTACGGGTCAGAAATTAGATGGGTTATTGAATTTCTATGGAATGGTTAAGGGCAATGATGCCGCAGCTGTGGAGGGAGCGGTAGTTGTTGTATTCGCCTGTTTTACCGGCGGATCTGAAAGATTGCTGGGCGCCACAATCACCGGCAAGCAAGGCGAGTATTTTATCTGTATACAAAAGTTGCCGGATTATAATGACCTGCTTGGATTTAAAGTAAGAGCCGGCAAGGCATACATACTGCCTGAAGGAGTTGATAGCCCGGATGTTTTAAGGGAATATCCAGATGGAGAATGGATGCCGGAACAGGAAGTAATTGCTGAACCAAGTATACATGCAGCACAAGAACACGGTGATGATTCCAGCCAGAGTACGGTATCAGATATTAAAGAGGTTTCAGATGAATATATACTTGCAGACGATCAACTAACCGGCTTGTCGACAGAAGAAGCAGCAGCGGATGAAATAGAGCAAAGCCAGGATATGGACTCACAAATTGAAGGGATTACAGATAAATGTACATTAACAGATGCTCAAACATCCGGTATGTTGACAGAAGAAACCACTGATAACTCCGTAACAGAAGATGAAACAGAGGAAAGTAACGACGTGGTCTCAGATATTGTAGATGCTATAGATGAATGTATAATTCCACAAGAAGAAAAGGGTTTAACTGTGTCTCTAGACGAGAATTTTGACCTTATTCCGGTGGTAGTTCTGCCAACTGTTCAAACAGACGCAGCAACTAATATCGGCATGGAATCTGCTATTTTGCACGGGAGCATAAACAATACCGGCGGAGAGTATTGCGATCAAAGAAAATTTCGCATCAGGGCACAGGGCAACGAAAGCTGGTCCGATGTCGGTATCGAGACTGGTTCGTTCGAATCTGAATCATTCAGCTTCACCATTACCGGTCTTTACCTTGGTACCATCTATGAATACAAAGCAATGGCGTATAATCTGGCGGGGTGGAGTGAAGGAAGTGTAACAACCTTTACTGCAGCAGCCTCTCAAGAAAAGCCAGTGGAAGTTAAACCTGCAGAGGTTGACAACAGCTGCAAGAAATCGAAACAGGATAAGCCACCCCAAAGAACTCCCTACGATATATACCGCTCTAACTACTGGCGCTGGCTAGGTGGTTATAAGAGCGTCAGAAGTAAAAACCCAAAGCGATAATTAAAAGTAATTACATGGCTAATATTTAAAAAGGGCAATGACGCCATGAAGGTATAAAGGGATATTTTGGTCCATGTGGAAGTAGAGTCTTTAAAGACTCTACTTTTATTAAGAGGCAAAAATAATGAAAAAATTTTTGGACGAATTTTTATATCATCTTACCGTTGAGCGCGGTTTGACTGAGAATACCCTGGCATCCTACCGGTCGGATCTGACCGCTTATCTGGCATTTTTACAGAAGCGAAAAGTTAAATTTCTCGAGCAAGCAGATAGAAACACGGTCATGGCTTATATTTATACGCTGCAATTAAACGGGCGCTCTCCCGCAACAGTATCCCGCCACCTGGCGTCCCTGCGGTCATTTTATAAATTCCTGGTCAGAGAGGGAATGATGGTTCAGGATCCGACCGCAGATCTGGAATCACCCAAACAGCCCCAGAAGCTGCCCAGGGTGCTTACCTATGAGGAAGTGGAGCAGTTGCTTAGACAGCCTGAGACCGGAGAGCCGACGGGGCTGAGGGATAAGGCTATGTTTGAGCTCCTGTATGCTACCGGGATCAGGGTTTCCGAACTGGTTTCTCTAAACCTGGACCAGGTCCATATCGACAATGGTTTTATCCGCTGTTTCGGTAAAGGCGAAAAGGAACGGATTATACCATTCGGTGATATAGCCGCCCGCTGCTTGCGGGAATACCTGGCCAGGGGCAGGCACAAACTAATCAGAGAGAATACCCCGTCGTTTTTTGTAAACCAGCACGGCAGAAGGCTGACCAGGCAGGGCTTATGGAAAATCATTAAAAAGCACGCCCGCCAGGCGGGATTAAAAAAAGAAGTAACCCCGCACATCATCAGGCATTCTTTTGCCACACACCTGCTGGAAAACGGCGCTGATATACGATCGGTGCAGGCAATGCTGGGTCATGCCGATATCAGCACAACCCAGATTTACACTCACCTCACCAGGAATAAGCTGAAAGAGATATATGACCGGACCCACCCCAGAGCCTGATTGGGACATGAGCCGTGAGACGTTTAAGTTTAAAATGTCGTGCTATAGAAAGATAAAATACTTGGAAGAGTGACTCATATGGGTTGACTGAGGATTCAATACCATGTAGACTTTGTCTGCAAAACTGTGGTGGATTAAAACGGTGAATGACGTGATACTGGAGGTAGCTGTTATGATAAATAGGGTGGCATTGTTTGTGCTCGACAGTGTCGGTGTGGGTGAAATGCCGGACGCGGGAGACTACGGAGACAGCGGCAGCAACACCCTGGGCAATATATCACGCGCCGTGGGCGGGCTTAATATGCCCAACCTCGGCCGGCTCGGCCTCGGGAATATAATCAACATAGAAGGTGTGCCGCCGGCGGAAAATCCGGCAGCTTCATACGGGCGCATGGCTGAAAAGTCCGCTGGCAAGGATACCACCACCGGCCACTGGGAAATGGCCGGAATTATCATGAAACAGCCTTTCCGGGTGTATCCCGCTGGTTTCCCTGCCGGCTTGATAAAATTCTATGAGGAAAAAATAGGCCGCAGGGTGCTTGGCAACAAGGCGGCCTCCGGCACCGCCATAATTGAAGAGCTTGGCGCGGAGCACATGGCGACAGGTTTTCCCATCGTATACACATCCGCCGATAGTGTTTTTCAGGTGGCCGCTCACGAGGAGATTATCCCACTGGAAGAACTGTACAGGATCTGCCGGATAGCCAGGGAAATTCTGACCGGCGAGCATGCGGTAGGCCGGGTAATTGCCAGGCCGTTTGTAGGAGAGCCGGGGAACTTTCGCCGCACAGTTAACAGGCATGACTTTTCCCTTAAACCGCCGGGTCCTACCCTGCTGGATCTGCTGGTGGATAACAGTGTGCCGGTTACCGCAGTGGGTAAAGTAAAAGATATTTTCGCCGGTAATGGCGTAACCAACGCTGTATTAACCAGGGGCAACAACGAGGGCATGGATAAATCTTTGCAATTGATAAAATCCGACATCAGCGGGCTGGTCTTTACCAACCTGGTCGACTTCGATATGCTGTACGGTCACCGCAACAACCCTCGCGGTTACGGTGACGCCCTCGAGGAGTTTGACCGCTGGTTTCCCCAGCTTCTTAACGCGCTGAAGGAAGACGATGTTTTAATAATCACCGCCGACCACGGCTGTGATCCCACTACTTCCTC
The DNA here is from genome assembly GCA_028709235.1 of Desulfotomaculaceae bacterium. Classification (GTDB taxonomy): domain Bacteria; phylum Bacillota; class Desulfotomaculia; order Desulfotomaculales; family Pelotomaculaceae; genus Syntrophopropionicum. Next base: position 99,093 of record JAQVXL010000001.1, on the reverse strand, counting down.
TACCGATCACTCCCGGGAATATGTTCCTCTGCTGATATACGGCAAGCAAGTTTTGGGCGGGGTGAACCTTGGTGTCAGGGAGTCCTTTGCTGATATAGCCGCTACAGTGGCGGAAATTTTCGGCCTGCAGTTTGACGTGGGGGAGAGCTTCTGGAAACAGGTATATAAGGGACAATAGACGGCGGCCCTGCTGTCTGCCTTTAAGAGATCCGTTATCTAAAAAATATCTAAAAAGCTCAAAAGGAAGATGACAATATGCGCATGTACGATATAATCCTGAAAAAGAGAGACGGCATGGAGTTAACCACTGCAGAAATTCAGTATTTTATAAACAGTTACATGAGCGGCAGTATCCAGGATTACCAGGTGTCCGCCCTCCTCATGGCCATATATTTTCGCGGTCTGAACGAGAGGGAGACCACTGATCTCACTATGGCCATCTGCGACTCGGGGGAGCGGGCAGACCTGTCCGCTATCCCCGGTGTCAAGGTGGACAAGCACAGCACCGGGGGTGTGGGAGATAAAACTACTCTGGTACTGGTACCACTGGCGGCGGCGGCGGGAGTGCCGGTGGCCAAGATGTCCGGACGCGGCCTCGGCCATACAGGCGGTACGGTGGATAAGCTGGAGTCCATACCGGGCTTTAAAGTTGATCTTGGGACTGCCCAGTTTATCGACCAGGTTCGCCGGATCGGCGCGGCAGTAGCAGCGCAGACCGGCCGACTGGCGCCGGCGGACAAAAAGCTTTACGCCCTCAGAGACGTCACTGCTACTGTCGACAGCATCCCTCTCATAGCCAGCAGTGTAATGAGTAAAAAGATAGCTTCAGGCGCTGATGCTATTGTTCTTGATGTCAAAGTGGGCAGCGGCGCGTTTATGAGGGATCAACAGAGCGCTTTAAAACTGGCCCGGGCTATGGTGGATATCGGCAGCCGGGTAGGGCGGCGGACCGTTGCCCTAATTACAAATATGGACCAACCCCTGGGTTTTGCCACAGGCAATGCCCTGGAGGTGAAAGAGGCCATAGATACATTGAAAGGCCGGGGGCCTCAGGACCTGCTGGAAATCTGCCTGGAACTGGGCGCCACAATGCTGTTGCTGGCGGGAAAGGCAGATAACGTGCAGGGCGGGAAGGAAATACTGATTGACCTGCTGAAAAGCGGCCAGGCTCTTAATAAATTTATCGAGTTTATTTCCGCTCAGGGCGGTGACCCGCGGGTAACCCGGGAGGACGGTGTGCTGCCGGCGGCTGAGTTAACGGCAGCTGTTCCCGCACCTTCTTCTGGCTATATCAGGGCCATTAACGCGGCAATGATCGGCCGTTCAGCCATGCTGCTGGGCGCCGGCAGGGAGAATAAAGAATCACAGATAGATCCAGCTGTCGGTATTGTTTTGCAGAAAAAAGCCGGTGATACTGTAAAGGCAGGAGAAACCCTGGCGCTGGTACACGCCAATAGCACAGAACGACTGGACCAGGTCAAAGAGCATGTTCAGAGCGCCTATCAAATTAGTGCAGACAAACCGGAGCCGGCACGGCTTATACTGGGCTCAGTACCGGAGAAGCTATAAAGACCGGGCTCATTAAAGTGTAGGTTTTTTGGGGGTAGAGAGTAGATAGAGAAACAGAAAAGGAACCGCGGGGTTCCTTTTCTGTTTAAATTACCCATGTGTATTACTTTAATTATGTAAACATAATAGAAAATGACCAAGAAGACAGGAGGAGGTATACTAATTGAGTAAAAAACGGTTGGTAATTTTATTGGCTGTAGCGCTGGTTTTCTGTATGACCATAGGTCAGGCGGCATGGGCTGCGCCGGAAGCGGCAGAGGAAAACCCCGCCGCCAAGGGGACCGTGCCGGCTGGTTTGGAAACTACCGCTGAAGCGGCAGTGCTATTAGAACCGGTGACAGGCAAAGTCGTTTACGAGAAAGAAAAGGACAAGAGGCTGCCAATGGCCAGCGTAACCAAGCTGATGACTCTTTTACTGGCTACCGATGCCGTTGAAAATGGGGATTTTAAGCTTACTGATAACGTAGTTACCAGTGAAAACGCCTGGGAAATGGGCGGTTCACAGATTTATCTTGAACCCGGAGAAGAGATGAGCCTTTGGGACTTACTTACAGCCATTGGACTGCAGTCTGCCAATGACGCCTGCGTGGCTGTGGCCGAGCATATATCCGGCAGTGAAGAGGCTTTTGTGGAAGACATGAATGAAAGGGCCAAGTCCCTTGGGTTGGAAAATACAAACTTTATAAACTGTCATGGGCTTACCGCGGATAATCATTACACCAGCGCCTATGACCTGGCGCAAATTTTAAAAGAGGGACTGAAAAACCCGCTTTTCAAAAAGATCACCGCTATGAGGGAATCTGACCTGCGGGGCGGCGCCTTTAAGCTCTGGAATACAAACAAACTTCTCTGGTGGTATGAAGGGGCTGACGCCGGTAAGACCGGCTGGACGGAAGCGGCCAAATACTGCCTGGCCTCATCAGCGGAAAGAAATGACCTCAGGCTCATCTGCGTGGTCCTTGGTACTGAACAAGTTAGAAGTCACTTTAGTGAATCTATGAAAATATTTGACTATGGTTTTGCCAGGTATAAGTCTGTTAAATTTGCTGAACAGGAAGCGGTAGTCGGGGAGCTCAAGGTGAGCAAAGGACTATCCGACCAGGTTGAAGTATTAACTCTGGATAAGGTCAGCGTGATTGTGCCAAAAGGTGAAGAAAAAGGATTTGAAACAATCATGGAACTGCCCGGCAGCGTCAACGCGCCGGTGCAAAAAGGACAGGAAGTGGGAGCATATGTTGTCACCAAAAACGGGCAGGAGGTATTGCGGGTAAAACTGGTGGCCGGGGCTGATATTCCAAAGGCATCGCTGGGTCAGCAGATAAGGAAGATTTTAGACAGCGTATATTAAGACTTAAAATGTCCAATTTTAATGAACGGGCCTGGTGAACAGGCCCGTTTTTATACTGCTTGCCTTTTAAAATAATTTTTGGTAAGATTTAGCAAATGGGTAAAATGCATTACAGTTGATTGATAAGAGGAAAAGGAGGAGACTTGTGCTTCTGGATATTGAAATGAAAAATGATACCCTGTTTGTAAGGCCTAACGGGGAAATTGATCTGGGAGTTGCCGACCGCTTCAGGAAGACTCTGGATGAGACCATTGAGAAGGGAAAGGCCAAGAACCTGGTTATCAACCTGACAAAGGTGTCTTTTGTAGACAGCTCAGGGTTGGGTGTGCTCCTGGGGCGCTATAACCGGATATCTAAAAATGGTGGAAAAGTATTTATTGTGTCACCGCAGCCCCAGGTACGAAAGGTCCTCGATCTGTCAGGACTTTTACGGATTATGAATGAATATCCAAATGAGAGCGAAGCGCTGGAGAAGATTGGGTAGGGGGGATGACATAATGCAGTTGATAAACCAGATGAGGCTTGAGTTTCTAAGCATACCGGCCAATGTGGCCTTTGCCAGGGTGACGGTAGCTGCTTTTGCCTCCCAGCTTGATTTCACGCTGGCCGACCTGGAGGAAATAAAGGTGGCCGTGTCAGAGGCTGTGGGCAATGCCATTATTCACGGTTACGAACATGTGCCTGACCGTTTTGTCAGAGTGTATGCCGCGCTGACACTGGACACCCTGGAAATAAGAGTAGAAGACGACGGCAAAGGTATTGAGGACATAGAAAGGGCCCTCCAGCCAGCATTTTCCACAGATGCGGAACGTCTGGGCCTTGGTTTTGTCTTTATGCAGTCTTTTATGGAAAATTTTCGGGTCGAGTCAACAATGGGCTGCGGCACCACGGTTATTATGAGCAAGAGCACAGGCAACAGTATGGCCCGGGCCAGTAAGGCAACATAGATCACAGATGGTGAAACGCTATAATTTGCCGGATCCATTTAGAAATTTTAGCAACTTATTGGATTATAGACAGGGGTTGGATATATGAGCAGCAGGTTAGTCGATATGAACCTGCCCCGCTTTCCACTTTTACAGGATAACGAGATACGCGAATTGCTGATCAGGTCAAAAGCTGGTGACAGTTTTGCCCGGGACAAACTGGTTAACTGCAACTTGAAGCTGGTGTTTAATATCGTGCGGCGTTTTCAGAACAGAGGCCACGAGCTGGAAGATTTATTCCAAATTGGTTGTATTGGCTTGATGAAAGCTATCGATAAGTTTGATCTCAGTTATGAGGTCAAGTTTTCAACCTACGCTGTCCCGATGATCGTAGGTGAGATCAGAAGGTTTCTGAGAGATGACAGCCCGGTTAAAGTAAGCCGGTCTGTTAAGGAAACCGCCTATAAGATACATCAGATAAGGGAGTTGCTGACAGCGCGTCTGGGCCGGGATCCTTCGATCAGTGAAGTGGCGTCTGAACTGGGTCTGTCCAGGGAAGAAGTTGTAAACGCTATGGAGGCCACCCAGTCTCCAACATCCATATATGAAACGCTTCACCAGGAGGACGGAGATCCAATCTATTTGCTTGATCAGCTAAAAGGTGAAGAAAATGGAGATGTACCGTGGCTGGAAAGCCTTTCTGTCAAAGAACTCTTAAACAACCTGCCGGAAAGGGACAGAAATATAATATCCTGGCGGTTTTTTGAGGACAAAACCCAATCAGAGATCGCTGGCAGGCTGGGCTTGTCACAGGTTCAGGTCTCCCGCCTGGAAAGGCAGGCCTTAAAAAAGCTAAAAGATTTGCTTGGTGGCAGCGCTTAAATTTTCAATTTGACATGGACCGGCGGGTCCTTTTTTTTATTTACTCCATTAAATTATGAAGATGTTTGCATAAAAAAACAGTCATAACACATAATACAAATTGCTAAAGAATAAAAAAGGGAGGTAAGATTGTGCACGTTAAAGTATCCGAATTGGTAGGAGGCTCGGCTGACAGCTGGAAGGGAGCCGTCCAATCAGCCATAACAGAGGCTTCAAGAACAATGAATAATATTGTTGCCGTGGAAATTGTAAATTTCACAGCTAATGTTGAAGACGGCCGTCTGGTTGAGTATAAGGCAAATGTCAAAATAGCCCACACCGAGTAACATAGCGGGACACCGGCAGGTGTCCTTTTTGTATAACAATGCATAAACTAGGAAACAATGAAAATGAGGTGAAGGCATGTCAGGAGCTGCAATATCTGAGAAGCAAAAACAGGATTATGCCAAAATTGTGAAACAGTTTAAGCCCGCCCAGAGAATCTGGCGCAATATTTTCTGGGCTTTCATTGTCGGGGGGTTTATCTGCCTTATCGGACAATTCTTCATCAATATTTTCCTAAGCCAGGGGCTGAGTACAAAGGAGGCTAATTCAGCCGCGTCGTCCACGTTGATATTTATAGCCGCTCTTTTAACCGGGCTGGGGGTTTACGATGAAATAAGCCGCTTCGGGGGCGCGGGTGGCATCGTCCCGATCACAGGCTTTGCCAACTCTATGGTTGCTCCGGCCATGGAATACCGCGCCGAGGGGCTGATATTCGGCGTTGGCGCCAAGCTTTTCACCATTGCGGGACCGGTGCTGGTCTGGGGTATATTTACCGCCTGGGCCGCGGCTATCCTGTACTATTTCTTTAAATAAAAAAGTCTGTGGATATGCACTGGGGTTAAATATTTCTTTGAAAGGGATGTGCAGAATTGACGGCGCCCCAAAAAATCGGGATGCAAACTATCGCCTTCCAGAGCCCTCCTGTGATTATATCCACAGGGTCAGTTGTGGGTTCCAGAGAAGGCGACGGCCCTCTGGCCGGAACTTTTGACAAAGTTGTCGCAGATACCTATTACGGTGAAAAAACCTGGGAAAAAGCCGAGCAGCGGATGATGTTCGACTCGATGAAAAAAGCGCTGCAGAAAGCCAACCTGCAGGAAAATGATATAGACTTTATGCTGGCCGGGGACCTATTAAACCAAATTATAAGTTCGACTTTTACAGCCAGGTCCCTGGGCATACCTTTCCTGGGCTTGTATGGCGCCTGCTCGACAATGTACGAGAGTTTAGCGGTCGGGGCGATGATGATCGGCGGCGGTTTTGCGGACAGGGTACTGGCGGGTACTTCCAGCCATTACTGCACTGCTGAAAGACAGTACCGTTTTCCGGTTGAGCAGGGAACGCAGCGCCCCATGACCGCACAGTGGACGGTGACCGGAGCGGGCTCGATGATACTGGCTAAAGAGGGGAGCGGGCCTGTGATTACCCATGCCACTATAGGACGGGTAATTGACATGGGGCAGGGTGATTCACAGGACATGGGCGCCGCGATGGCGCCCGCCGCCGCGGACACTATTGCCCGGCATTTTATGGATACCGGACGAACCCCTGAAGATTATGATCTGATAATTACCGGTGATCTAGCCACCTATGGCAAAAGACTAACCGAAGAGTTGCTAAAGCAGAAAGGTTATGATATTTCTAAACGCTATACCGATTGCGGTATTTTAATATACAGTGGTTCCCAGGATGTCCACGCCGGCGGCAGCGGTTGCGGCTGCTCCGCGGTAGTGACCTGCGGTTACCTCATGGAATTGCTTAACAGCGAGCGTTATAGGCGTATTCTCGGTATCGGTACCGGAGCCCTTCTCAGTAGCTGCAGCTTGCAGCAGGGAGAAACAGTTCCTGGTATCGGCCACGCTGTTGTAATAGAAAGCCTTAAGGAGCGGAAATAATTGGATTATCTCCTGGCGTTTGTAGTTGGCGGCTCCATTTGCATGATTGGCCAGCTGCTGATAGATTTGACCAGCTATAAATTTACATCGGCACACGTATTGGTTACATTTGTGACCGCCGGCGCTGTTATCAGCGCCCTGGGTTTCTACCAACCACTGGTTGACCTGGCGGGAGCCGGTGCGACGGTTCCCCTCAGTGGTTTCGGACACCTGCTGGCCCAGGGAGCGATAAACGGCGCGACGCAAAAAGGAATTATGGGCGCGTTTACCGGGGGGGTTACTGCCGCTGCGGCAGGGATAACAGCGGCAGTGGTTTTCGGTTACTTTGCGGCGCTGATTTTCAAACCAAGGGGATAGGTGAGGTATGTCTGCCAATAAAAGAAAAGTAATCCTGGTCACCGACGGTGATCAGATCGCAAAGGCAGCGGTTGAAACGGCAGCCCGGAATATTGGAGCCCGCTGTATTTCCTGTTCTGCCGGCAATCCGACCACCCAATCGGGCGAGGAACTGGTAAATTTGATTAAAAGCGCGCCACAAGATCCTGTTGTGGTTATGCTTGATGATCGAGGATATAATGGTACGGGTCGTGGCGAGGAAGCTATGGCCTATATAGCCGGTCATCCGGAAATCCAGATCCTTGGGGTTCTGGCGGTGGCTTCCAACACCGCGCAAGTAAACGGCTGTGTGGTTGATCTTTCAGTGTCCAGAGACGGACAAATTATTGAGGAACCAGTTGATAAGCTGGGGCGGCCCGGGGACTACCCGCTGAAAGGCGACACGGTGGAGAGCATAGACAGGTTGGATATACCACTGGTAGTCGGCATCGGTGATATCGGCAAAATGGACGGGGCGGACGACGTGGAAAAAGGGGCGCCTCTGACAACAAAGGCATTGCAAAGCATTTTGGCTAAAAACTCTTAACAGCGCGCCATGATGTTTATTCCAGTCAAAAAATTAGCATAATAAAAGATATCTCCCAAGGAGTTTATATTGATGAAAATAGGCATCCCCAGATCGCTTTTGTATTATTATTATTATCCATTGTGGCGGGTATTTTTTGAAGAACTGGGCGCTGAGGTTGTGCTCTCATCCCACTCGGCCAAAGGGATCCTCGCTGAAGGATTGAAAAACGCCGTGGATGAAGTATGCTTGCCGGTTAAAATGTTCTACGGCCATGTACTGGACCTGGCAGGAAAGGCGGACATGATTTTTCTTCCAAGGATCGTCAGTGTAGAAAAGCGGGAATATATTTGTCCTAAAATCTTAGGCCTGCCTGACATGATTCGCTGTCTCAAAAACCTTCCTCCTCTAATCGAAGTAGATATAAACCTTTACAAAAATAATAAAGATTTTTATTGTGCTATAAAAAATATAGGTAACATTTTCACTAAAAACCATCTTGATATATGGCGGGCCTGTCTGAAAGCGCTGCAGGTCCAGAAGAAATATTTCAAGCTTATGGAGATGGGATTGATGCCTTCTGAAGCGCTGGCCCTGATCGAAGGCAGGGTGGAAGATAAATTTCTGCCTGACGGGGAGAAATTTAATATTGTCCTGCTTGGTCACCCCTATAACATTTACGACCCTTATATAAGCATGGACATAATTTACCGCCTTCGCGCAATGGGCGCTGTGGTGGCGACAGCGGAACATGTTTCCGAAAAAATTGTCAGGAGTTGCGCCGCACGCCTGCCAAAAAGACTTTTCTGGACCCTGGGTAACCGGATGATTGGGGCGGCATTACACTATCTAGAGCAACCCGGTATTTCCGGCATGATCCATGTCGCCGCTTTTGGTTGTGGTCCCGATTCCATGACAGGCGGTATTATAGAAAGATACGCCCACGGCTCCGGCCTACCGTTTTTAAACCTGACCCTGGACGAACACACCGGAGAGGCTGGGGTTATGACCAGGTTGGAGGCCTTTTTAGATATGGTGCGCTGGAGAAAAGCCGCATTTGGGTCGTAAGGCGGTAGATGCGTTCTTTAACCACACATATTTGGCGGGAAAAATCCCGCCCAGCAAAAGGAGAGCATTATGCGCGTTACTTTTCCTCATATGGGGAATTTATTTATTCCTGTTAAGGCGATGCTGCAATACCTGGGAGTCGATGTGGTAGTGCCGCCGCCTTCCAGTAAAAGGACCCTAACCATCGGGGCTAAATATGGACCTGAATTCGCCTGCCTGCCGCTGAAATTAAACCTTGGCAACTTTATCGAGGCCAGCGAAAAGGGAGCAGACACGATTATTATGGCCGGCGGGTGCGGGCCGTGTCGTTTTGGCTACTATGCCCAAATAGAGCATGCTATTCTAAAAGAATTGGGCTATGACATGAAGCTAATTGGTTTGGAGCCGCCGCAAAAGCATCTAACTGAGCTGCTGGCCAAAATAAAGGCATTGTCAGGAACCAGCTCCTGGTGGCATATTTTTCAAGCAATACGCTTCGGGTACCGGAAAGCAAAGGCTGTCGACGAGGTGGAAATGGCCGCCTTCCGGTCCAGACCGAGGGAATTGACGCCGGGCTCAACGGAAAAAGCCTATGCTAAATCCTTGGAGATGTTAGACCGGGCTGATTCTGAGATAGCGCTTGCGGAGGCCAAAAGAAATGCGGACGAATTAATGTCCGCTGTGGCCGTGGATAGTAAAAAAGCAGTCGTTAAAGTGGGGCTGATCGGTGAAATTTATACCCTGCTGGATCCTTTTTCCAACCAGTACCTGGAAAGAACACTGGGCCGTTTGGGGACGGAGGTAGATCGTTCGATATATTTGAGCGAGTGGGTAAACGATCACATATTTATGGGGCTGGTCAAGGGGCTCAGGTCAAGGAAAAAAGCATGTGAAGCGGCGCGCCCCTACCTGCGGCATTTTGTCGGCGGCCACGGGCAGGAAAGCGTCGGAAACGCTGTAAATTTTGCCCGGGCAGGCTACGACGGCATCATTCAGGTTTTTCCCTTCACCTGCATGCCTGAAATAGTAGCGGAAAGCATTTTACCGGAAATGAGATCCGACTATGGTACGCCGGTCATGACTATGATCATGGACGAGCATACCGGCGAGGCCGGAACACTAACCCGTCTCGAAGCTTTTGTCGACCTGCTGGCCAGGAAGAAGGAAGTTAAGGAGGTATCATGCAAATGAAAGGCTATATTGGTATAGATGTTGGTTCAGTCAGCACCAATATTATTTTCATAGATGATGGTGGGGCTGTAACCGATGCAATTTACCTGAGGACACAAGGTCAGCCCATCGCAATGGTGCAAAAAGGCTTGAAGGAACTAAGCGGCAAGCTGCCCGCAGGCAGCAAAATAAGAGGAGTGGGCACTACCGGCAGCGGCAGGAATCTGGCTGGGATTATCGTGGGGGCGGATGCTGTTAAGAATGAAATAACCGCGCATGCTGTTGCTACTTCCCAGGTAGTCCCGGGTGTTCAGACGATTTTGGAGATAGGGGGGCAGGACTCCAAGATTATAATACTGCGCCACGGAGTGGTTACAGATTTTGCCATGAACACGGTGTGCGCGGCAGGTACGGGATCTTTTCTGGATCAGCAGGCTGCCCGCCTGAATATTGCCATTGATCAATTCGGGGAGATCGCCCTGCAGTCTGAATCATCAGTCAGAATAGCCGGCAGGTGCGCTGTCTTTGCAGAGTCAGATATGATCCACAAGCAGCAGATGGGATGCGGGTTGCCTGATATACTGGCGGGACTGTGCCAGGCCTTGGTGCGCAACTACCTCAACAATGTTGGCAAAGGCAAAGAAATTTTAGCGCCGGTAGTCTTTCAGGGCGGTGTGGCCGCCAATGTGGGTATGATCAGGGCCTTTGAACAGGCCCTTGGATTGCCGGTAAAGGTGCCGCCATACTATAATGTCATGGGGGCTGTAGGAGCGGCGCTGCTGGCCCGCGAAGCCGTGGCAAAAAGAGGCTATAGCTTCTTCAAAGGTTTCGGGATATCAAATATGAAGTACAAGACCGGCAGCTTTGAATGCTCAGGGTGTTCCAACCTGTGTGAAGTGGTTCAGATTACAGAAGATGGAGAAATAATCGCCCGCTGGGGAGACCGCTGCGGCAAATGGTCGAATGCGGTAAGAGAAGATAAAATAAGTTGAACATGGCCTGATACTTATTTTCCATATTGTCTCAATGGCACGTAAGAGGGCGTCTCCAAGAGGCGCTCCTCTGAATTTACATGTCCCGCGCAGCACATTACACGTCTCAATAGGACGCTTTTTTTGTATGTGCTGGTGTGATATAATGAAATGCATATTTTGTAAAGCGGGTGCAGGCCGTGGAAATTATAACAAGTCATACCAACACCGATATGGACGCTCTTGCTTCTATGGTGGCGGCCCAAAAGCTTTACCCGGGCGCCGTCATGGTTTTCCCCGGGCCTCTTTTAAAAAATGTTGAAGAGTTCATGGCTCTGCATAAAGACACGCTTAATGTCAGGACAGTCAAAGACATTGACCGGGATTTGGTCAAAAGAGTCATTCTGGTCGATACTAAAACAGCCGGACGTCTTGACCGGCTGGCGGGTTTGCTCGAAAAACCCGGCATTGAAATACATATCTATGATCACCACCCGCGGGGTGAGGGTGACGCTACGGGAAATGTAGAGGTTGTTGAAATGGTCGGGGCAACTACCACTTTACTTGTAGAGAAGATGAGAGAAAGCAACATTGTTATTACCCCGATGGAGGCAACAGTATTTTCCCTTGGTATTTATGAAGATACCGGATCTCTTGTTTTTCCGAGTACTACACCGAGAGACGCCGGGGCAGTGGCTTATTTGCTGGCGCAGGGCGCCAATCTGTCTGTAGTAGCCGAATTTCTTGAAAGGCCGCTTTCAGAAAAGCAGCGTTCCCTTTTAAAAACCCTCCTGGTATCAGCCGAAAAGCATGAAATAAACGGGATTAAAATCTTAATCGCCAAGGGGAACGTGGACGAGTTTATCGGCGGTCTCGACCTGCTGACCCACAAACTGGTGGATTTTATCCACCTGGATGCAGTTTTTACCGTGGTTGAGATGGATGACCGCGTTCATATCGTCGCCCGCAGCAGCATACCTGAACTCAGCGTTAAAGAAGTACTTGAAGGACTGGGTGGCGGGGGACATCCTGCCGCTGCCTCGGCCATTATAAAAAAGGCGAAAGTGGATGAAGTGGCTGAACTGCTCCTGGAGGCCATCCGCTCAAAGGTCAGACCGCCGGCGACGGCCGCAGAAATTATGTCCAGCCCGGTGAAGACAATAACCCCGGAAACAATAATTGAGGAAGCGGGGCGGTTGATGCTGCGGTACGGCCATACCGGCCTGCCGGTGGTGAGGGGCGAGCAGGTGGTGGGCGTGATCTCCCGCCGCGACGTTGAAAAAGCCACCCACCACGGCCTGGGACACGCTCCCGCCAAAGGGTTTATGACCAGCAACATGATTACTGTCAGCCCTGCAACTCCTGTATCAATAGTGCGGGAATTGATGATCCGGCATGATATCGGACGGCTTCCTGTGCTGAAAGAGGGTAAACTGGTGGGGATAGTATCCCGCACAGACGTACTGCGCACCCTGCACGGTGAAGTCCAGGTCAGGCATAAAAGAGTTTACAGCGGCAGTAACGCTGAACATCCGCACACAAATATCCGGGAGTTGATGTGCCGGGGACTTGCCGCGGAATATATGGAGATCATGGAGCATGCTGGTAAAATAGCCTCTTCTATGGGTTATAGGATATACGCGGCCGGCGGTATAGTACGCGACCTTTTGCTCGGTATGGACTGCAACGACATAGATCTGGTAGTGGAAGGGGACGGTATTGCACTAGCCAGAAATCTAAGCAGGGATTTGGGCGGACGGGTCAGGGTGCACCCGAAGTTTTACACCGCCACTGTCCATTTTTCCAATGGCCGGCAGGTGGATGTGGCTACGGCGCGGGTGGAATTCTACCAGTATCCCGCGGCCATGCCGCAAATAGAAACATCGTCATTGCACCAGGACCTGTACAGGCGGGATTTTACTATCAACGCTATGGCCGTGTCGTTGAACAGTGATGATTTCGGGTATATTGTTGACTATTTCGGTGGTCGGGAAGACCTGGAGCAGGGTTTGCTGCGGGTACTGCATAATCTGAGCTTCGTGGAAGATCCAACCCGGATATTGAGGGGAATCAGGTTTGAAAAAAGATATAATATTACCCTTGAGCCGCAAACTTTGAAGTTGGTCAATGAGGCTGTGTGTAACAATATGCTCGCCAGGGTTTCCAAAGAGCGGGTATGGGAAGAATTAAAATATATCCTCCTGGAACCGCGCCCGAGTTCCGTGCTTTCGCGCCTGGAGGAACTGCAGCTGTGGGACAGCATTTTTGCGGATGTGGAATATGAAGAAGTTAAAAACACGCTGAACGACATACACCGCTCGATTAAAGTGCTCAGATCATGGGACATAGCTGAACCTGACGAACTGTGGATGGTTTATTTCATTGCGGTGCTGCACCGGACGAACTGGGAAACGGCCTGGGCCATCAGCACGCAGTATAATCTTAATAAACGGCAGGTTGAAAAGGTGGCGGCGGCGCTGAATGGATGGAACCGGGCTGTAGAAGGTCTGGAAAACCCCGCAGGTTTTTCTACGAGTGAGCTGGCCAGGCGCGTGATGGCCGTGTCCAGAGAATCTTACCCGCTGATCCTGACCTATTTATCAAACAACACGGCCAGGCGGAGATTCCGGCAGGTGCTTACCGCCATTTGTTACGATAAGCCATCCATTAACGGAAAAGATCTGCGCCAACTTGGCTATAAGCCGGGTCCCGCTTTCAAGAAAGCATTAGACGCGGTATGGCAAGCCCGATTGGATGGTGTAGTGCGAACCAGGGAGGAAGAACTCAGCTACGTAAAAGAATATCTTTCCGGCTACGAAGGAGCGATAGATAGTGTTTAATCTGCCAAGCCTGCAACAAATAGCTTTAATGCTGCCAGCCATAGTGATCGGGCTCACATTTCACGAGTATGCGCACGGCCTGGTGGCCCACCGCCTGGGAGACGACACTGCCCGCTTGCAGGGCCGGCTGACGATTAACCCGGCGGCGCATGTCGATCCCGTGGGGCTGGTCCTGCTTTTTTTGGCCGGGTTTGGCTGGGCCAAACCGGTGCCGGTAAACCCCCTGAGTTTCACGGGGGATATGCGCAGGGGCATGCTCCTGGTATCCCTGGCCGGACCGGCTACGAATTTGCTTATGGCCATAGCGGCCGTTGTAATCCACCTCGCTTTGATAGACCTGCGACTCCCTTATTTTACTGAGATCATGTTTTACATTATTTATATCAACGTAGTGCTGGCCATCTTTAACCTGCTCCCGATACCACCCCTGGATGGATCAAAAATTCTGGCGGGTATTCTGCCTGGCCGGCAGGAATGGCTGTATCACCTTGAAGCGTACGGGATGATTATATTGATCCTGTTGGTGTTTTCAGGGGCAATAGGCTATATCTTTAAAATTTTTGTGATACCTTTAGTGAACGTTTTATTAAGATTGGCCGGAATGATCTGAAGATTATATAATTCAACTGGACTTTTACCAACAGCAAGGAGGCAAATAATGCGTATTCTTTCAGGCATTCAACCCTCGGGTTCTTTGCACCTGGGTAATTATTTCGGGATGATGAAAAGGATGGTGGACTACCAGGAAAACAACGAGTTGTTTTGTTTCCTGGTAAATTACCACGCCCTGACTTCGGTTTTCGATGCGCCTTTTTTAAGGCGACAGACCTATGAGGCGGCCTGTGATTTTTTAGCCCTGGGGCTCGATCCTGACAAATCAGTTTTCTATATCCAGTCCGATGTGCCGGAGGTAACCGAGTTGACCTGGCTTCTTTCCAATGTCACCGGCATGGGTTTGCTCGAACGCAACCATTCCTACAAGGACAAAGTAGTTAAGGGCATCCCCGCCAGCCACGGCCTGTTCTCCTACCCGGTGCTGATGGCGGCGGATATCCTGCTGTACGGGGCTGACAGGGTCCCCGTGGGCAAGGATCAGAAGCAACACCTGGAGATCGCCAGGGATATAGCCATCCGCTTCAACTCTACTTACGGCGAGACCTTCGTGGTGCCGGAGCCGGATATAGAGGAAGAGCTGGCGGTTGTGCCGGGCATCGACGGCCAGAAAATGTCCAAGTCATACGGCAACGCCATCGAAATTTTCAGCGATGAGAAATCGTTGAAAAAGAAAGTTATGGGCATTAAGACGGACTCCACGCCGGTTGACCAGCCAAAACCGGTAGAAGGGAACCCACTGTATGATATTTATTCACATTTTTTAGACACAAAGGGCAAGACGGAACTCAAGGAGAGGTTACTTACCCCGGGACTTAAATACGGCGACCTGAAAAAAGAGATATTCAGCGTCATTTGGGATTACTTCGAGCCCTACAGGGATGAGCGGAAAAAGTTGGCCTCAGACAGTCAGTTTGTTGTGGACACCATGAAGAAAGGTGCTTACAAGGCGAGGCAAGTTGCCGCCGTCTACCTGGAAAAAGCCAGGCACAACGTCGGATTGGATTACTGGAACTAATAGGTAAAGTATATTCCCGCCAAAAGGTGGAAAAATATGACCGGGAGGGAAGCAGGTGGGCAGGGCATACCTACTGGTCATAATCGCTATAATTTTTCTACTTGTTATTTTCCTCGCAAAAATTACCATGCGGCTGAGCTACCGGAAGCAGGGAAAGGACTATCATTTCGCGCTTGATTTTACGCTGTGGCGCGGATTTATCCATTACAAGCTGGAAAGACCTATAATAAAGAAGCAGCCGTATGACAAAGAAGCAGACAGAAAGCGGCCGCTATTACGACCTTTGCAATGGCTGAGACCGGCCTTTAAAATCAAGACTGAAATTGATGGGAAAGATGGCCGGCCCTTATCAGCAGAAAAAAAGAAAGCCCACATTCCCGCGCTGGCCAGGTTGTTTAAAATTTTGCACAATGCAATTATCGGAATTAAAAAATATTACCCCGCGATCTTATATCTTTTTAGACATATTAAACTGCGTCGTTTTCACTGGCAGACTGAAATAGGCGCGGCAGAACCTTCCCAGACCGGAATTTTAACGGGCACGGTCTGGGGATTAAAGGGTTTTGTTTTTAGTTATATTTACCGTGTGTTTACAGCCGGTGAGGCTAATCCAGTGATAAATGTTACACCAAACTTTAAAAAGGCCTGCTTTAACACCAGCTTGGACTGCATATTTGAAGTGAGAATTGGCCATATTATCTTCACAAGTCTTAAGGCTCTGGCAATCAGATTAAAATAAAAGGTGGGTGATATGGCTTGGCTGAGCAGCATCCGATAGAAGGTTTAATGAAAACAGCGATGGAAAGCATTAAAGAAATGATTGATGTGAACACTGTGGTCGGAGATCCGGTTGAAGCTCCGGACGGTACCGTGATTATTCCAATTTCTCGTGTAGCCTGCGGTTTTGCCGCCGGCGGCGGTGAGTTTGAAACCAGCAGCAGTCGCGGGGAGAAAAATGGTGAGTCCCAGATGCCGGCTTTTGGCGGCGGCAGCGGCGCAGGTGTATCAGTAAAACCTATCGGGTTCCTGGTGGTGGGCAACGGACAGATCCGCCTGCTGCCGGTAGACGGGAACGCCGTATATGACCGGTTAATAGATGTGGCGCCGCAGGTAATTGCGCAGATCCAGTCTATGTTTGGATGCGGCGGTGGGCAGTCACAAACCCAGACAACTCCGCAGGCGCCAGGGGACGTGCCTCCGGTATTATCATGATGAGCTACCCGGGTAAGTAAAAAGCCCGGGTTTTACTTTTTATCCATAGCCGCATTACTTTGCCGCCGCAGGAAATAATAGATTATATAAGCAAAATGATTTGAGGTGAAATAATGCGCTCCATGTGGAAAGGCGCCATAAGTTTTGGTCTGGTTTACGTGCCAGTTAAACTTTACGCCGCAACCGAGCAGAAAGACATTAAGTTTAATTACCTTCATAAAATATGTAAAAACCCTGTGCAGTACAGAAAATATTGTCCATACTGCCAGACGGAGGTAGCTATGGACGACATCGTGCGCGGGTATGAATATGAAAAAGGTAAGTATATTATCCTTGAGGACAAAGACTTTGAAAAAGGCACGGTAAACAGCCCGGGAAAAAGTATAGAAATTCTGGATTTCGTTGATCTCTCTGAGATTGATCCGGTCTATTACGAAAAATCATATTACCTGGCTCCGGGCGACGGGGGGGCCAAGGTGTACGAGCTTTTGAAAAGGGCAATGGATGAGACCGGCAAGGTAGCCGTAGCCAGAGTGATGATCCGCAGCCGCGAGAGCCTGGCGGCAATCAGGGTCAGCGACAGGACCATTGTGATGAGCACCATGCATTATCCGGATGAGATCAGGCATCCCGGTGCTCTGACTGAAATGAATTACCAGGTCAGCCTGCATGATAACGAGGTTAAAATGGCGGTAAACCTGATCAACAGCCTGTCGGCGAAATTCCAACCTGAAAAATACACAGACACGTACAGGCAGAGCCTGATGGAAATAATCCAGGCGAAAATAGCCGGAGAAGTGATAGTAACCCCCGCCAAGCCGGAAAGCGGTAAAGTGGTCGACCTCATGGAAGCGTTGAAAGCCAGTATCAACCTGGCCAAGGAAGAAAGAGACGGGAAAAAGGCGGCAAAGGGGAACAAGCCTGCGGATGCGGCCGCTGATGTTGAATTAAAGGCAGCGAAAACCCGTGCCCGCAGAAAAACATCATAAGTGTGACGTGAGTCGTGGGAATCTTGAGAAAAGAAAATTCCTGTGATATTTTCTGCATTTCCAATCGGGGATATTACTCAGCATGCAGGAATGCTTGTGAGAGAGGTGTACCCGGTAATCTCATTAGTGTGATCCTGTTCCTGCGGTGTGTCAATTCTGTTGTAGGCGGGTTTAAACCGCTAAATTGCGCCGGAGTTCCACATTTCATTACTGTATCAGGTTCCAGTCTTGCGCTGAATTAACCCGGAGGTTGAATGTTTACTGTGGAAAGTTTACCTTTGCTCCGCCCCATGCTTGCTACAAGTTCAAAACCGTTTGACAGCCCGGAACATCTCTTTGAAGTGAAGTGGGACGGTTACCGCTGTTTGTCCTACCTTGAAGGAAACACCACGGTCCTGTACTCGCGGAACGGTATTGACCTGACCGGCAGATTTCCGGAACTGGCCGGGCTGCACGGGCAGGTTAACAGCGCGCCGGCAATACTAGACGGGGAGATAGTGGTGTTTGAGGAAGGGAAGCCGTCCTTTGCCGCACTCCAGTCCCGGGGCAGGATGAAAGACATTAAGGTGATCGGCCGGACCGCTGTGGAGCGCCCGGCTGTTTTTGTGGTTTTTGACATGCTTTATGCAGGCGGTGAGAATGTTATGGATTTGCCGCTGGAAAAGCGAAAGGACTTGCTGGAGGAGACCGTTGCCGGCGGTGAAAAGATTATCGTATCTCAATACATGAAGGGGACCGGTTTGGATTTTTACAACGCCTGTGTTGCTCAAGGACTGGAAGGTGTCATGGCTAAGAAACTTGGCAGCGTCTACCTGCCTGGCAGGCGTTCACCTGACTGGCAGAAATTCAGGTATACCAGGGAGGCGGACTTGATTATCTGCGGTTACCAGCACGGTTCTGCCGGCCGGGGACTTGGCTCCCTGGTGCTGGGCGGGTACCGTGACGGTAGGTTGGTTTACCAGGGGAAGGTTGGGACCGGTTTTAGCCGGCGTGGAGCAGAAGCTTTGCTTGAAGGACTGCGTAAGCTGGAGTTGTCGGGGGAGACACTCATAGTCCCACGGGAGGAAAGACGGCGCACCATCTTTGTGCAGCCGCTGCTGGTCTGCTCCGTGGATTATCTTACCACCACCAGAGAAGGCTTTCTCCGTCACCCTGTGTACAGAGGCATACGCTGGGACAAGACCCCGGAAGAATGCCCCACCGTCGAGGGGCGATGAAAGGAAAGTAATTATTACAGGTGTAAGTTATTGACGTGTAGGCTATTAGGAGAAGGCTATATTGGGGGCGTTTTAATATAGGCGCACAATGGGACGGTTGTGCACGCAGAGGTAATGCGGTAGAATGCGGGATAAGCAAAAAGGGAGGAAGTTTTTACGGAGGAAATTATTTAAAGGAGAAAATATGTTATTTGATAAATTAAACCTCATTTCGCCTATTCGAGAGGCGTTAAAGACAGAAGGATATACAATGCCCACGCTTATACAGGAACAGGCTATTCCTCCCTTGCTTGAAGGAAGAGACCTGATCGGGTGTGCCCAGACGGGGACCGGTAAGACAGCTGCGTTTGCAGTACCAATACTGCAGATTCTTTCTGAAGAACAAAGGAATCTAAAAGCGCCGAAAAGGATTAAGGCTTTAATAATAACTCCAACTCGTGAATTGGCTATTCAAATTGGCGAAAGTTTTACAGTTTATGGGCGGTATTTAGGTCTTAAGAATACTGTGATTTTTGGCGGTGTGTCGCAAAAGTCACAGACGAATGCATTAACAGCAGGGGTGGACATTCTGATTGCCACTCCTGGCAGGTTACTTGATCTGATTAACCAAAAATATATAAACCTTCGTCACGTGAAGTTCTTTGTGCTTGATGAGGCAGACCGGATGCTGGATATGGGTTTTATAAACGACGTAAAAAAAATCATCTCATATTTGCCGAAAATAAGGCAAACGATGTTGTTTTCCGCAACAATGCCGCAGGAGATTACAAAGCTTGTAAATTCTATTTTAATAAATCCTGTAAGAGTGGCTGTTACCCCCATATCATCTACCGTTGATATTATTGAGCAAGCAGTATATTATGTCGGCAAAAAAGACAAAAAACAACTGCTTATTCATTTATTGAAAAACAAAGACATTGCTTCTGCGCTGGTGTTTTCAAGAACAAAGCATGGAGCTAATAAAATCATAAAAGACCTTGCCAAAGTAGAAGTACAGGCGGAAGCTATTCATGGGAACAAATCTCAAGGGGCCCGGCAGCTGGCCTTGAATAATTTTAAGGCTAAAAAGACCAGGGTATTGGTAGCGACAGACATAGCTGCACGTGGCATAGATGTGGAAGAATTATCGCATGTCATTAATTATGACCTGCCGAATGTGCCAGAAACATACGTTCACCGGATTGGACGTACCGGAAGGGCAGGATTGGGGGGAGTTGCTCTTTCGTTTTGTGATGCGGATGAAAAGCCATATCTGAAAGATATTGAAAAACTCATAGCCAAACCGATACCTGTAATTGAAGATCATCCATATCCTTTAACTACCACAGATCCGGCAAAAAACAAGGATACAATAAAGAAAACGCCTGTTGGTAAGCCAGGTGCAGTTGGTTATTTCAGGAGAGGGATAAAGCGTTAGCCGAGTGGTATTTTTAGGCAATTAAGAATCTTCCTCCCTCTGTGTCTGTACTTGTACTGGGTAGGAGGATACAAGCCGATTAAGGGGTATTAATGTAGAGGAATATACCATTAGCATTGATTCAACAGACGAGGAGATCGGCAGGTTGATCATGAAGGCTTTTGAGTACTGCTTAACATAGTATTGTTGTAAAGGGATACTTTAAGCGATATATAGTTACTGATTACCCCTATTTATCTATAAAGCTCTTCGTATTGAATTTTAGTGGCCTGCATCTGCGACTGGCCTGTTTTACACTGCGGGTTTGAAAGGGGACAGTGTTTGTCGCAAGCGGTACAAAATATATTGCTCAGATAATCCGTAAGGCTAAAAGTTGCTGTAGTATCACTTTTTGTGTTTGAAATTGTGTAATCCTTATCCTCTTTGGTTTTGCATTCATTATTTATCATAGCGGGATTCTCGCGTAAAGTGTCTTTTACTGTCGTGGATTGCTGTGATTTCTTACCAGAAGCAGGCATGGCGGTTAAATACACTACTAAAATAATCAATACCGCTGCCCCGAGTGGTTGCATTGACTTCCATAACTTGCCTCCTCTATAATTATGGAATATTTTGCGCACGTTTACTGATACAAACCGCCAGTTCAGAGCCACATGAACGGCAAACAACCCCAGGCAGGCATAGGCCAACCACCTATGCACGGCGGTAATGGTGTGGTGGTTATAACCGTTTAACCCCAAATCAAAAACAACTCTTGAAATCACAATCCCGGTAATGATTATGACGCTGACACAGATCAACAGTGCCGAATTTAAAATATACATCAGCTTGGATTTTTTCTTAAATTTTGCTGTAAACAGGTTTTTCGTGACGCTTTTAACCCATGACCAGTTCAAGGCTACATGGAAAGTAAAGAAGGCGAAGATGGTCAGCCCTGCGATTTCATGAAGGGTAATTCCCGTGTCATGAGCATAAATAAGGACTATAAATAAAACGGCCATGACGATATCAAGTGATAGTTTTAATAGTGTCTTACTGCTCACCTTTTTATACTCCTTTTATAGAAAAAGTATGG
Source organism: Desulfotomaculaceae bacterium (assembly GCA_028709235.1). Lineage (GTDB taxonomy): Bacteria > Bacillota > Desulfotomaculia > Desulfotomaculales > Pelotomaculaceae > Syntrophopropionicum. The sequence goes on along the minus strand of JAQVXL010000001.1, from coordinate 77,959 downwards.
CCTTTCAGGTGTTCTCGGATTGAATTTTAGATTGTGAAACTTAATACTAGCTGTGTACGGACTGAAATTACACTTAAAAAGCAAGTGGGATTGAGCCATACAAAAGAACCAGTTTACCAAGATTTCTTTGTTAGTATTCTTTATTTATGGCAAAATGATTCTAACAGGGAAACAGAAATAACGTCCCTTCCCCCCCTTTTTCCTAGTTTGCCTTGTTTGTAATTGGCTTAAAAAGGTTTGGCGGGGCTGATTTCTGTACAAGCTAAAACGGGGTGTTTTTAGATGAAGAAATCGTTTGTAAAAGTTGACGGCCATGAGGTCAAGCTGACTAACCTCGATAAGCTGATCTGGCCGGAAGGCTTGACCAAGGCTCACCTGGTCAAGTATTATTCAGATATCGCACCGTACATCCTGCCGCATCTTTACAACCGGCCGGTTGTAATGAAACGCTATCCGGACGGCCTGGCGGGTGAAGCGTTCTACCAGAAGGAAGTACCCAATTACGCGCCGGACTGGATCACCAGGCAGCCGGTTGGGCATACTGAAAAGGTGATAAACTATATTATCTGCAACGACAGAGCTACTCTGATCTGGTTGGCCAACCAGGCCTGTATCGAAATGCACGCCTGGTTGGCCAGGCTGGAGAACCTGGAATGCCCTGATCTAGCTGTTATGGATATGGACCCGGCGGATGGCGCAACCTTCGCGGATATACTGGAGATAGCACTGCTGGTAAAGCATATCCTGGATGAATTCGGGATTGAATGTTTTCCTAAAACTTCCGGCTCCCGCGGCCTGCACCTTTTCATCCCGCTGGAGCCGGTTTATTCATGGCAAAAGGTTACCAGGTCCATGAAATATGTTGCGGAGCTTGCGCAAAATGTGTACCCTGACAAGGTCACCCTGGAAAGAAAAGTGGAAAAAAGAGTGGGTAAAGTCTATCTCGACTACCTGCAGAACGGCAGGGGGAGAACAATGGCTTTCCAATACAGCCTGCGTCCCCGTCCAGGAGCGCCGGTGTCAACACCCTTGCTTTGGGAGGAAGTAGAAATAGGCGACTTTCAGCCGGGGGATTACAATATTAATACTATCTTCAGCAGAATCAGCAAGCTGGGTGATGTTTTTGCAGGTGTACTTAAAAAAAGGCAGAATATGAAAAATTTACTCAACATGATTAAATTTGACAACATGGGAGAATAGGCTATTCTGGTAGATTTCAGCGGTTATTCTCATGCACAGACTAAATAAAAACCGCCTTTTGGCCAAACCATACAAAAGTTATAAAAAAGAAAATATTGCCAGTATGCAGGAAGATTTGCTTGTTTCCCGAAAAGAATGGGATTAAAGAGAACTTGAGGGGAGAATATCTGTTGGAGGATAGATTATACTGGCTAGGCTGGCAATGTCTGATGCCGGAACGGGGGAAGAAACTGTGGTCTCTGCTGAAACACTTTGGTTCTCCGCGGGCAGCTTGGAAAGCCAGTGTTAAAGAACTTACCGGGGTACCCGGAATCGGTGCAAATGACCCGGAAGACCTCGCCCGCCGCAGGGCGGAGTTTGATCCTGCTAAAGAGGCTGCCAGGCTTCAGGGTGCCGGAGTAAGTTTTATCTGTTATGGTGAGCCCGATTATCCGGAGAACCTTCTTCAAATTTTCGACCCACCCCCGGTTATTTTTATTAAGGGATCTGTAAAGTCTTCGGACAAGCTGGCTGTTGCTGTTGTAGGATCCCGCAAGCCATCACCCTACGGCCTTCTGGTCGCTGAAAGGTTTACTAAAGATCTGGCGGCGCTCGGTGTAACAGTGGTAAGCGGCATGGCCAGGGGTATTGATACAGCAGGCCATAAAGGCGCCCTGGTCAGCGGCGGCAGGACAGTCGCTGTGCTGGGTTGCGGCCTCGACGTGGTTTACCCGCGAGAAAATAAAAAGCTTATGGATAAAATCGTGGATAGCGGAGCTGTGATCAGCGAGTACCCGCTGGGAACTCCACCAGAATCCTGGCATTTCCCGGCAAGAAACAGGATTATCAGCGGTCTGTCGTTGGGAACGGTAGTTATTGAGGCCGCTGAGAAGAGCGGTGCCCTGATCACGGCGGACTTTGCGCTGGAGCAGGGCCGTGACGTAATGGCTGTGCCGGGAAACATAGTCAGCCCTTTAAGTCGCGGGCCACACAGGTTAATTAAACAAGGAGCCAGACTGGTCCAAGGCGCCGGCGATATAATAGATGAACTGGGGCTGGAAAGGCTCTTTCCGGCCCAAGAAGAAAATGACGGCGGGAAAGTCAAAATGAGCGTGGATGAAGAGGCGCTGTACAGTTTGCTGTCGCTGGAGCCTGTTTCTTTGGACGAACTGATTGACAAGACAGGTTTTCCACCGCAAAAAGTTTTAGCAGCCTTAATGTACCTGGAAATAAAAGGTTTTACTAGGCAGATGCCAGGGAAATTATACGTTCGCGCAGGCTGGAGTTCGTTCTAAAGTATTTTCTTAGTGGATAGATTTAAGAAAAGTAGCAATAATAGATGGCAATTTGAGAAGGGCAATGAGGTGTTATTTTGTCTAAAATACTGGTTATTGTGGAGTCACCGGCCAAAGCAAAAACAATCGGCAAGTTCCTGGGAAAAAAATATATTGTAAAGGCCTCCATGGGGCACGTCCGGGATCTGCCGAAAAGCCAGTTCGGGGTAAATGTTAAAGAAAACTTTGCCCCGAAATATATCACAATACGTGGCAAAGGTGATACCATAAAAGACCTGAAAAATGCAGCAAAAAAAGCTGACCAGGTGCTGATTGCATCCGACCCAGACCGTGAGGGGGAGGCGATCGCGTGGCACCTGCAGAACATCCTGAATATCCCCGCTGATAAACCTTGCCGTATTGAATTTAACGAGATCACAAAACAGGCCATTCAAAATGCCGCGCGCAACCCACGGCCCATCGACTATAACCGGGTCAACGCGCAGCAGGCCCGCCGTATCCTTGACCGCCTGGTGGGCTATAACTTAAGCCCGCTGCTCTGGCGGAAGATCAAAAAAGGACTTAGCGCCGGGCGGGTGCAGTCGGTAGCCATGCGTCTTATTTGTAACCGGGAGGCGGAAATCCAGGCTTTTGAACCGGAAGAGTACTGGACCTTGAACGGATTATTTGTCAAGACTGGATGGGCGCCTTTTGAAGGCAGGCTTTTAAAATGCAAGAATAAAAATATTAAAATAACAAATGAAAAAAAAATGCGGGAAGTACTGGATGAACTCAAGGGCGCTCATTATATTGTATCCAAGATCGTGCGCAAAGAGAAGACCCGCAGGCCGGCCCCGCCTTTTACTACCAGCACTCTCCAACAAGAAGCGTACCGCAAGCTGAATTTTACCGCCAGAAAAACGATGATGGTGGCGCAGCAGCTGTACGAAGGTCTTGATCTGGGCAAGGAGGGGACTTCCGGCTTGGTCACATATATCCGGACAGATTCAACACGGGTATCATCCTCTGCCAGGGAAGAGGCTCAACAATTCATCACAGAGCGCTTCGGCGCCAAGTATGTCGGCAGGGTGACCACTGCTAATAGGGGCAAGGGTAAAATCCAGGACGCTCATGAAGCAATTCGCCCGACCGTAATGCAAAGGGAACCGGAGCAGATTAAAGGACATCTGACCAATGACCAGTATAAGCTTTATAAGCTGATCTGGGCGCGCTTCCTGGCCAGCCAAATGAGCCCGGCGGTGTATGACACAACCAGTGTGGATATTAGCGCCGGTGTGTATATTTTTCGTTCTACCGGTTCAGTCATTGTCTTTCCCGGATTCATAAAAGTTTACACTGAAAGCAGTGACAACGAAGATAAAGATGAAGAAGGGCTGTTACCGGAGTTAAAGGAAAACGAGGAAGTCGAAGCACGCTCGCTTACGCCGAAACAGAATTTCACGCAGCCGCCGCCCCGTTATACAGAGGCGACCCTGGTCAAAATGCTGGAAGAAAAGGGCATAGGCAGGCCGAGCACATACGCTCCTATTATCGAAACAATTATCAAGAGGGCTTATGTGGTTAGGGAAAAGAAACAGTTTTATCCTACAGAGCTTGGTGATATTGTTGTGTCTATGCTAAAAAATCACTTTCATGATATAATCGATGTCCAGTTTACCGCCGGGTTGGAAGAAAAGCTGGACAAAATTGAAGAAGGGGAACAGGATTGGGTCCAGGTCTTAGATAACTTTTACCAACCCTTCAGCCGTACCCTGGAAAAGGCCGAGGAGGAAATCGGCCACATCAAAGTTCCTGACGAAGTGACTGAAGAGGTCTGTGAGCAGTGCGGCCGCAACCTGGTAATAAAGATTGGCCGTTATGGCAAGTTTCTGGCCTGCCCGGGTTTTCCCGAATGCCGCAACACGAAGCCGCTTTTGGAACCGGTCGGGGTAAACTGTCCACGCTGTGAAGGTGAACTGGTAGCCCGCCGCAGTAAGAAAGGCAGGAAGTTTTTCGGCTGCAGCCGTTTCCCGGAATGTGATTTTGTTACCTGGGATCAACCTACAGAGGACAAATGTCCCAATTGTGGTGATTTGATGGTGGAAAAGAAGAGGAGCGGGAAAAGCAATTACCTGCTCTGTGTAAACAAAGAATGCGGCTGCAAAGTAGAATCCGAAAATAATACAGCCCGAAGAAAATCTTCGAAACCGGCAAAAGCTGATGTAAATTTGAACCTGGCAGGTGAAACAAGGACATAGGATGGATGAAAGGCCTGGTAGAATAAAATGCTCGATTAAAAAACTGGAAAATAGTCTTTCCGGCGGCAAGCAACCACCAGCGGTTACTATTGTCGGAGCCGGCCTGGCTGGATCGGAAGCAGCCTGGCAGTCTGCAAAAAGGGGTGTTAAAGTCAGGCTTTTAGAGATGCGCCCTAAAAAACTAACGCCCGCGCACCGGAGCGGGGACTTTGCCGAACTGGTCTGCAGTAATTCTTTCAGGTCAACCGCCTTAGAAAACGCGGTAGGCCTGCTCAAGGAAGAAATGAGGCGTTTAGGCTCACTGATCATTAGCTGCGCTGATGAGACAAAAGTGCCGGCAGGTGGCGCCCTGGCTGTTGATAGAACCCTCTTTGCCAGGTGTGTGACAGAAAAGCTTGTGAGTCACCCACTGGTGCAGATTGTTCGGCGCGAGGTAAATGATATACCTGATGATGACCTGGTAATACTGGCCACTGGACCTCTGACTTCAGACGCCATGTATGAAGCTGTGCGCCGCTTTACTGGGAATGAATACCTTTACTTTTATGATGCTGTGGCGCCCATTGTCACAGCAGAATCAATTAATATGGGCAGGGTTTTCCGCTCTTCCCGCTATGGGAAGGGTGACAGCGCCTACCTGAACTGCCCGTTTACCAAGGATGAATATGATGCCTTCTGGGAAGCGCTTGTTAAGGCTGATAAGGCGCCCAGAAAGGAATTCGAGCGGGAAGTGCATTTTGAGGGGTGCATGCCGGTGGAAACCCTGGCCGCCCGCGGTCGGGACACGCTCCGCTATGGTCCCCTGAAACCGGTGGGACTAACCGATCCCCGCACGGGCAAGGGGTCCTACGCTGTGGTGCAGTTGAGACAGGAAAACAACGAGGGTTCTTTGTTTAATCTGGTGGGTTTTCAGACCAGTTTAAAGTGGAGCGAGCAGCAAAGAGTGTTCCGCCTCATCCCCGGCCTGGAGAACGCGGAGTTTATGCGTTACGGAGTGATGCACAGGAATACCTACATAAACTCTCCCCTGCTGCTGCAGCCTACTTACCGGAGTAAAAGCCGGCCCAGCCTTTTTTTCGCCGGCCAGATCACTGGGGTGGAGGGTTATGTCGAATCGGCATCGTCAGGTCTGGTGGCAGGTATTAACGCCGCCCGAGTCGCACAGGGAAAGGAACCCATTATATTTCCTGCGGACACTGCCCACGGAGCCCTCGCACATTATATAACAACGGCGGATCCTGCGCATTTTCAGCCAATGAATATTAATCTCGGGCTTTTCCCGCCTCTCGGCGTAAAATTCCGGGATAAAAAAGAACGCTGCCGGATAATATCCGTAAACGCAATGAAATCAATTGACGGCTGCTGTCTAGATAGCGGATTTATAAAAGGTGGCCATTAAAGATGGTGATATAAGAATGTACAGCCATATTGATAATTTTTTAATATACCTCAAGGTGGAAAGGAACGCGTCCCCAAGGACAGTAGAAAGTTACCAAAAGGATCTTTTCAACGGGCTGGACTTTTTTTCTTTACTCCTGGAAAAAGAAGACAATGATGTTACGCCGCAAGAAATAGATCACCAGGTATTTCGTCACTACCTGGCCCACCAGCGCAAGCAGGGGCTTGCCCGTACAACTGTGGCCAGGAGGCTGGCGGCCTGGAGATCTTTTTATAAATACTTGTTAAGAGAAAAAGTAATCGAGGAAAATTATTTATCCAGAGTCCTCAGTCCCAAGCTGGAAAAGAGACTGCCGCGCTTCTTATATGAAAAGGAAGCGGCAATACTGGTGGAGGCGCCGGACCTGAAACACCCGCTTGGCGTTCGCGACCGGGCCCTTCTAGAGATGTTGTATGCAGGCGGATTGAGGATTAACGAGTTGGTGCAGCTTGACTTGTGGGACCTGGACTTGAGCGCCGGATATGTGCGGGTTATAGGCAAAAGAACTAAGGAAAGGCTAGTTCCGCTGGGTTCGCAGGCCGTTAAGGCGCTGCGGAATTACCTGGCTGGTGCGCGACTCAGGATCCTGGCCAACGCGTCGGAAAAAAAAATAAACAACGCGGTTTTTCTCAACCGTTGGGGTAAACGGCTTTCCGCACGGGGGATCCGTAAAATATTGAATAAATACGCCGAGAAAGTAAACCTTGAGAGAGGGATCAGCCCGCATACCATGCGCCATACTTTTGCCACACACCTTTTAAACGCGGGAGCCGATCTCCGCTCGGTACAGGAACTGCTGGGCCATACCCGCCTATCAAGCACACAGATCTACACTCATGTAACCAATGAAAGACTCAAGCAGGTTTACCGCCAGGCTCACCCGAGGGCTAAGGAAAAGGAGGACACTTAATGGTGAGACAGGCGGACGTTCTTGTCTCATTATATCCCGGGTTGTCCAGCAGATGGGGGCCAGACCGGCAGAATATGGTTTTCGAAGGGAGAATAATATGTTTCGAGCTACTACTATAGTTGCTGTCAAAAAAGATGGGAAGGTTGCTGTAGCAGGTGACGGACAGGTGACCTTTGGCCAGAATACCATTATGAAAAAAGGGGCAAAAAAAGTCAGACGTCTTTATAAAGATAAGGTAGTCGCTGGTTTTGCCGGCACGGTAGCGGACGCGTTTACTCTTTTTGAAAAGTTTGAGGGTAAGCTGGAGGAATTTCACGGCAACCTGCAGCGGGCGGCGGTCGAACTGGCCAAAGACTGGCGTACCGACAGGGTGCTGAGAAAGCTGGAAGCCCTATTAATAGTGGCCAACCAGGACGACCTCCTGATCATATCCGGAGGCGGTGAGGTAATAGAGCCGGACGACGGGGTGGCGGCCATCGGATCAGGGGGGCCGTATGCCCTGGCCGCCGCCCGGGCGCTGGTCAAGCATACTTCCATGGGAGCAGGCGACATTGCACGCGAGGCCCTTTTCGTTGCCGCCGACATATGTATTTATACCAACGAGAATATAATAGTAGAAGAATTATAATATGGAGGATAAGCAAGTGAAGGAATTAACACCGCGCCGGATAGTTGAGGAACTTGATAAATACATTGTAGGCCAGCGCCAGGCGAAGAAGGCGGTGGCGGTAGCCCTGCGCAACCGCTACCGGCGCAAGCTGCTGCCGGAGGATTTCAGGGATGAGGTAATACCCAAAAACATACTGATGATCGGACCCACCGGGGTGGGCAAAACAGAGATAGCCCGCCGTCTGGCCAGGTTGGTCAAAGCGCCGTTTGTAAAAGTGGAAGCCACGAAGTTTACTGAAGTCGGTTACGTCGGCAGGGACGTGGAGAGCATGGTCAGGGATCTGGTTGAAACGGCGATTCGCATGGTCAAACAGGAGAAATTGGACTTGGTGCAGGATAGAGCTGAGAGACTGGCCAATGAGAAAATCGTTGAACTTCTGGCTCCTTATCCGGTACAGGAGGCCTCTGCTCGTAACCCGCTGGAAGTGTTTTTTGGATCTAACAAACCGGAGGAGCAGGTTGATAAGAACCAGGAACAGCGGTTAAAAAGGATTCGCTTTGAACGAGATATACTGACTGAAAAATTGGCCAGGGGCGAGCTGGAAAACGAGTTCATAGAAATAGAGGTTGAGGATACTAAGCCCCCTATGCTGGAAGTGTTTAGCGGATCCGGCATGGAGGAAATGGGTGTCAACATTCAGGATATGCTGGGTGGTTTTCTGCCCAAGAAAAAACGCAAGCGCAAGGTTTCCGTGCAGGAAGGCCGTAAAATATTGATCCAACAGGAAGCGCAAAAGCTTATTGACATGGACGAAGTCACCACTGCGGCGGTTAAGCGGGCTGAAGAAGACGGGATTATATTTCTTGATGAAATTGACAAGATTGCCGGGCGCGAAGGTTATGGACCAGATGTGTCCAGGGGCGGCGTGCAGCGCGATATTCTCCCCATTGTTGAGGGGTCCACCGTAATGACCAAGTACGGTCCGGTCAAGACTGACCACGTGCTGTTTATAGCTGCGGGTGCTTTCCATACTGCAAAACCTTCTGACCTTATACCTGAGCTGCAGGGGCGCTTTCCAATAAGGGTCGAACTGGAAAGCCTCACCCGTGAAAATTTTCAACAAATCTTGACAGAACCGAGAAACGCCATAGTTAAGCAGTACACTGAATTGCTTGCTGCAGAAGGTGTAAAGGTTGAATTTTCACAAAACTCCCTTGTGGAAATTGCCGAAATCGCTTATACTGTTAATGAACAAACAGAGAACATAGGTGCCCGTAGATTGCACACTATACTTGAAAAACTTCTAGAAGATATATCTTTTGAAGCGCCGGAACTTGCGGTAAAAGAGATTGAGATAGAGAAAAAATATGTTGTCGAAAAATTAGGTGAACTGGTGAAAAATAAAGATGTAAGCCGATATATTTTGTAGGGGAAAGGCGGGGCAGGATGAGAGTACTACTGGAAAAAACCAGGGATATTAATAAAATACTGCAGAAATCAGCTGGAAATACCTCTGTGGACTTTAATGAGGTAGCTGTTGTTTTAAGCGAAAATATTGGAGCCAGTATCTATATCCTTGACCGGAACGGAAAAGTTCTGGGGTATTCGTATCTCGCAGGTTGGACCTGCGATATTATGAGGAATATTGTTGAAGGTCATGGTGGTTTTCCCGAGGACTATAACGAAAACTTGATGCGAATAGTGCAAACCCGCGCGAACTTCTGTCAGACCAAAAACGCCTGCCTTTTTGTGAAAGAGACCTGTCGCTACAATAATAAAGTATCCACCATTATCCCGATTGTCGGGGCTGGAGCAAGGCTCGGAACCCTGTTTCTGGGGAGGTTTGAAAATTATTTCACTGATGAGGATCTTATCCTTGCGGAATACGGCGCTACTGTGGTAGGTATGGAAATACTCAGGGCCAGGGCTGGAAAGATGGAGGAAGACGCCCGCAAGCTGGCAGCCGTGCAAGTTGCTCTGGGCACTCTATCATATTCAGAGTTGGATGCGGTGCAGCATATCTTTGAGCAACTGGAAGGCGACGAAGGGCTTTTGGTGGCCAGTAAAATTGCGGACCGCGTCGGCATCACTCGTTCGGTTATTGTAAACGCCCTGCGTAAATTTGAAAGCGCGGGGGTAATCGAGTCCAAGTCTCTCGGTATGAAAGGCACATATATACGAGTGCTCAATGATCGGTTGATCGAAGAACTGGACAAGCTCAAACAGCACTAGCATTAACATGGGCGGGCGGAATTGCTTCCCGCCTTTTTTAGACGTTTTTACTTTAGTTGTGCGAATTTTAAAAACCCGGCTTGCGCCGGGATTTTCTGTGTGGTAAAATACCAAATGGTGTGAAATACACACGTTGCTGGATTTGCGCAAGGGTGCCCCGCCGGGGCCTTGCAGAAGATGAAGGGAACGGAGGATAAAAACCGCAGGGGGAAGGAGGTGTAGTAAGTGGCTGTAATATCTATGAAACAGCTCCTGGAAGCAGGAGTTCATTTTGGACACCAAACCCGCCGCTGGAATCCCAAAATGGCCCCCTATATTTTTACCGATCGCAACGGCATCTATATAATTGATTTGCAGAAGACAGTAAAAAAGGTTGAGGAAGCGTATAATTTTGTCAAACAGCTTTCTCTTGACGGGGACACCATTCTTTTTGTCGGCACCAAAAAACAAGCCCAGGAATCGGTTAGGGAAGAGGCCGAACGCTGCAGTATGTTTTTTGTCAACCAGCGCTGGCTGGGCGGCATGCTGACCAACTACCAGACTATCAGGCGCAGGATTGACCGCCTGCAGGAATTGGAGAAGATGGAAACTAACGGCACTATGGAGGTCCTGCCTAAAAAAGAAGTAGCGGAATTAATGCATGAAAAGGAAAAACTGCAGAAATTTCTGGGAGGCATAAAGGAAATGAGACGCCTGCCGGGAGCGCTGTTTGTTATTGACCCCCGGAAAGAGCGCATCGCAGTGGCCGAAGCAAGAAAACTCGGCATCCCCATTGTGGCCATCGTAGATACAAATTGCGACCCCGATGAAATAGATTATATTATACCAGGAAATGATGACGCCATAAGAGCTGTTCGCCTGTTGACCAGCAAGATGGCTGAAGCTGTTCTTGAAGGAAAACAAGGGGAACAAGTTGAGGAATAATCACAAAATAACGGCGGGGGATATTCAACCGAGCAACCCCTGCCTTTTTTCTGCCTGCTGGTGAATATCAACCGGATTTAATAATAAAAAGTTTTTTTCGAATGGACATCTCTTTGATAAATATGGTTATAATATCATATGCAGGTTTAATTTGTCATGAGGAGGATATTAATAAATGTCTATATCTGCAAGTCTGGTAAAAGAACTCCGGGACCGTACCGGGGCTGGGATGATGGACTGTAAAAAAGCACTTGCCGAAACGGATGGAGACCTTGAAAAAGCAGTGATCTACCTGAGGGAGAAAGGACTGGCTGCCGCTGCCAAAAAAGCCGGCAGAATAGCAGCCGAGGGTTTGATTGAATCTTACATACACGGTGTAGGGAAAATAGGTGTTCTCGTCGAAGTTAACTGCGAAACTGACTTCGTGGCCAAAACTGATGAGTTTAAGAGCCTGGCCAGGGATATAGCCATGCAAATCGCGGCTGCCAAACCGGAGTTTGTAAGCAAGGAAGAAGTGCCTGCGGAAGCGCTGGATAAAGAAAAAGAGATCCTGCGCGCTCAGGCGCTCAATGAAGGAAAACCGGAGAAAATAGTAGACAAAATGGTTTCCGGCCGCATTGAAAAGTACTATAAAGAAGTATGCTTACTGGAGCAACCTTTTATTAAAGACACAAATTTAACTGTGCAGCAACTGCTGACAGAAAAAATAGCAAAAATCGGAGAAAACATCAGTGTCAGGCGTTTCGTCAGGTATGAATTGGGCGAGGGAATTGAAAAGAAGCAGGCGGATCTGGCAGCCGAGGTTGAGGCAATGACCCAAAATGTCTGTAAATAAAAATTTCCCAACAGGAGTTTTGGATAGGTTGTAGAATTTATTGTGGGACTGGAGGTTTTTGCCTGATATGGTTGCCCCGAAATATAGCCGCATTGTTTTAAAATTGAGCGGTGAGGCTTTGGCCGGTTCCCTGGGTTATGGAATTGACCCTGATGTTGTTAACATTATAGCCAGGCAGATCAAAGAGGTGGCGGCTCTAGGGGTTGAAATAGCTATAGTGGTAGGTGGGGGAAACATTTGGCGGGGGGTTGCCGGAAGCGCCAAAGGAATGGACAGGGCTACAGCGGACTACATGGGCATGCTGGCCACGGTTATGAACTCACTGGCCTTGCATGACGCCCTGCAAAAAATCGGAGTGAATACCCGGACTCAGACTGCCATAGAAATGAAAGAGGTTGCTGAGCCTTATATCAGAGGGCGTGCTATCAGACATATGGAAAAAGGCAGGGTGGTCATATTTGCCGGAGGGACTGGAAATCCATACTTCTCGACTGATACCACCGCGGCTCTGCGGGCGGCAGAAATTGAAGCCCAGGTAATCCTGATGGCAAAAAGAGTGGACGGAGTTTATGACTGTGATCCAATGACCAATCCCGGGGCGAAAAAGTTTGAAGAGCTTACTTATATAGAAATGCTTAACCGTGGGCTGGGCATCATGGATTCCACCGCAGCCTCATTGTGTATGGATAATAAAATACCAGTGATTGTTTTTGATTTGAATCAGTACGGCAATATCAAGAGAGCAGTTTTCGGAGAAAAAATTGGTACCTACATTGGAGGTGAGTCTTTTGGTTAAAGAGATGATTAAAGAAACTGAAAGCAATATGAAAAAAACAATTGAAGTGGTCAAAAAAGAATTTGCCTCAATGCGTGCCGGGAGGGCTACACCGGCACTGCTTGATAAAATTATGGTGAATTACTACGGGACTCCGACACCTGTTAACCAACTTGCCAACATTACCGTGCCGGAAGCCAGGTTGCTGGTTATCCAGCCGTGGGATAAGAGCTCAATGTCCGAGATCGAGCGCGCTATTATGAAATCTGATCTTGGGATCACACCAGCCAGTGATGGCACGGTGATCAGGTTGGCCATTCCGCAGCTGACTCAGGAAAGACGGGTTGATTTGATGAAGGTGATCAAGAAGAAAGCTGAAGAAGGCCGTGTGGCAATACGTAACGTCCGCCGTGACACAAACGATCACCTGAAAACAGCGCAAAAAGATGGAGAAATTTCTGAAGATGAACTGAAACGGCATCAGGATGAAGTACAAAAATTAACAGATCGGATGATCAAGGATATTGACAACATTTTATCCATCAAAGAACAGGAGATAATGCAGGTTTAATAATGGACCATATACCTGACATCATAGGATATCCATTGGACGAAGCTTTGCGTATATGCCAAGCTTCAGGGTACGAAGTTGAAATAATGGTCACCCGGCCTGTTAAAGCAATACCTGAAGGCAACCCTACTAGCCCCCGGGCTGTAAGCTTTAATAAGGTCTCCAAAAATAGAGGGGTGGTAATTGTAGTGTTTGAAGATAGAGGGAGAGGAGGTGGATAATTTGGCATACAAAATTACTGATGAATGCCTGGCTTGCGGTACCTGCCTGGAGGAATGCCCTAGCGATGCAATTTCCGAAGGTGACATCTATGTTATCGATCCCGATAAATGTGCTGAGTGCGGAGCCTGTGTTGATGCTTGTCCTACAGGAGCTATCATCGAAGAGTAATCACTTAACCCCCTCACATAGGAGGGGGTTGTTTATATAACTTAATTTATTAGGAATAACAGGATGCAAATAAATCTGCCATTGTTCGTTACTTTTTGAAGAGCCGGGAGTGGTTAATATATTATGTATAACAGAATAGCCCGCCTGTGGCGTCAGAAAGAACCGAAAGGACAAAGAGGGGCAGATCTGGAAAAATTATTGGCGAAAATCGACCGGAACAGGATGCCCAGGCATATTGCCATTATCATGGACGGCAACGGGCGTTGGGCAAAAAACCATGGCCTGCCCCGGTTTTTTGGACACAAAGCCGGTGTGGAATCTCTTAGGGATATTGTCAAGACCTGTTCCGAGTTTAATATAAAAATTTTAACCGTTTATGCATTTTCGACTGAAAACTGGAAACGCCCCCAGGAAGAAGTTAATGTCCTAATGGACCTGCTGGTGGAATACCTTTACAAAGAAATAGACGAATTGTGCCAGAAAGGTGTTAAGGTAAATCCAATCGGTAAGCTGGAAGATTTGCCGCCTGATGTCATTGAAGCGCTGGATATGGCTGTGGAGCGCAGCAGGCTAAATAAAGACCTGGTTCTGAACCTGGCTTTAAATTACGGCGGGCGCACTGAAATTGTTGAAGCAGTCCGAACAATAGCGTTGAAGGTTAATAACGGTAGTGTATCTATCGACCAGATCGACGACAATACTATATCGCAATATCTGTACACATCCGGTCAGCCCGACCCGGATTTGCTGATCAGACCTTCGGGTGACTTCCGAATCAGTAACTTCTTGCTCTGGCAACTGGCGTATACCGAATTCTGGCATACTACTGTGTTGTGGCCTGACTTTCGCAGGATACATTTAATCAGCGCCATAGTTGAATACCAGAGCCGGGAAAGGAGATTCGGTGGTTTATAAAAATAATAATAGAACAAACCTGACAGGTTGGTGAATATTTTGCTAGTGCAAAGGATTATAAGCGCCCTTGTCGGTATTCCCCTGATTGTTGTAGCTGCATGGTTTGGGGGTATCCCTTTTGTTCTGCTGATAGGGCTTATTATTGTCCTGGGTCTCATGGAAATGAATGAACTGCTGACAAAACTGGGGTTAAAACCCTCGCTTTGGCTGGCCTTGGCAGGCGGGTTAATTATGACCGCCGGTTCATTTCTTTATAAAGACGGTTACCCCGGTCCCACTATTACTATTATCCTGTTTATGTATCTAATTGCCACTGTAGCATTATACCCGCGTTTTTCACTGCTTGACAGCGCCGGCACGGTGATGGGAACATTGTACGTGGGGCTGCTGAATTATTTTTATCTTCTCAGGATGATGCCTGATGGTTGGATCTGGCTGATCTTCACCCTGACCGCAACGTGGGCTACAGATACTGCTGCGTATTTTGTCGGGAAGCTTTTCGGTAGAAGAAGGATAGCTCCGGCGCTGAGTCCTAAAAAAACACTGGAGGGGGCTGTCGGCGGTTTAGCAGGGAGCATCCTGGTAGCTGCTATATTTACTGTTATATACCCATTTCTTCCTGTGTCTAAAGTATTGCTGCTGGGTTTGTGTCTGGGAGTCGCAGCACTAGTGGGGGATCTGCTGGAATCTGCTTTTAAGAGGCAAGCCGGAGTTAAGGACTCCAGCGATCTGATACCGGGACACGGTGGTATTCTGG
This sequence comes from Desulfotomaculaceae bacterium, assembly GCA_028709235.1. Classification (GTDB taxonomy): domain Bacteria; phylum Bacillota; class Desulfotomaculia; order Desulfotomaculales; family Pelotomaculaceae; genus Syntrophopropionicum. The sequence goes on along the minus strand of JAQVXL010000001.1, from coordinate 62,891 downwards.
ACCGAATTGACAGCATGCTATTTACCGCACCACTGGTTTATTACTTTGTGATCTTGTTTATAAAAAGTTGAGGTGAGCCTAATGCCAAGGCCATTATTACTGATAGTTTATACCGCTGTAGCCATACTGGCCGGTATAGCGTTTATAAAATATGCGCTGCCAATCCTTGTGCCCTTCATTATAGCTATAATTATCGGGATGTTCATGGACCCGTTGATAAGTATACTGCAAAGAGCGAAGATGTCCAGAGGATTGGCCACCCTGACCACCATGGTGCTTGTTTTCGGCGGTATTGGCGCTATTATCTCCTTGCTCATAATCAGGCTTGTTACCGAATTGGTCCAACTCTCTGCCTCGCTGCCGGGATTGACGGTTGAAATAAAAAGTTATCTCCAGGTCCTAATTGAAAAAATGACCGCTTTTTACGTAACACTGCCTCCCGGCGTCACCTCATCAATTGAGCAAAGCTTAAACAACCTTGCTTCCAGCCTGCAAGGAATGGCCACCGGGGTTGCCAATACACTCCTGTCATTTATTTCAATGGTTCCGGGTACATTTGTTGTGCTCCTGGTAATATTGTTATCGTCATATTTTATAGCCCGTGACAAGCAGATTATTATTAATTTTATAATACACTTGGCGCCTGATGCGTGGGGTGAAAAAATTATTAACACGGCGAGGGACGTCGGGGTTGCTTTTATAGGATATATAAAGGCACAGGCTATTTTAATCTTTGTGTCAACATGTATAAGCGTTACAGGCCTTTATTTAATAGGTGCAGATTACGCGCTGCTTGTTGGTTTAATTATTGGCGTTTTTGACCTGATTCCGGTTTTGGGACCGGCAACTATTTATCTGCCCTGGATTGTATGGTCTTTTGCTACAGGCAGTACTGGGTTTGGAGTAAAACTGGCAATCCTATACCTGGTAGTCCTCGTAACGAGGCAGATCCTGGAAACAAAAATTGTGTCAGGCAATCTCGGTCTGCACCCGCTGGCCACCCTGATCTCTATGTATGCCGGACTGTGGACTTTAGGCCTGCCAGGTTTGATTCTGGGTCCAATAATTTTAATAGCAATCCAGTCTTTTTACAAAGCGGGGATCCTTCTGCCCAAGTCTAAGTGAGATGCGGGACGTGGTACTTGAAATGTGATAATTAACGTGAAATATAAACAGCCCAAAACACCTGTAGGTGCGATTATTATCGCACATTTACATTTGGTCGGAAAAACCTGACAGTGAAGTATATTGGAATGAGAACACCTCTATTTCTGCAGCATTATATTGTTGCATGATATCAGACGGCGGAATGGGAACACACCTCTATTGGGACCTGCATTTGCAGTCGGAGGTATGTCCCCGATTGGAAGTAAGGGATTGTCCCCCGATTGGAGAATGTAATGAAAAAGATTGTTATACTTGGCAGTACTGGTTCTATCGGCCGGCAGACGCTGGATGTAATCAGAAATTTGCCGGACAAATTTATGGTAACAGGTTTAGCCGCAGGAAAAAACTGGCGCCTGCTGGCTGAGCAGGTAAAGGAGTTTCAGCCATCATATGCGGTCCTGTCCGGGCCAAGGGAATTGGATCTGCTGAAAAGTGAGCTGAGATCCGGGAAAATTCCCGAACTGGGCTGGGGCAGAGAAGGGTTGGAATCCCTGGCCTCCATGAGCGAGGCTGATCTCGTCGTTGTAGCTGTGACCGGGTCGGCCGGCATATTTCCAACTATAGCGGCACTGGGTTCCGGTAAAAATATCGCTCTGGCGAACAAGGAAACCCTGGTTGCGGCCGGACAACTGGTTATGGATTTATCATCACAAAAAAAAGCTAATATATACCCGGTGGACAGCGAGCATTCCGCACTGTGGCAGTGCCTGAACGGAAATAATCAGGATGAAGTTGAAAAAATAATTTTAACCGCTTCCGGTGGTCCTTTTCGCGAGCTGAACTCCGCTGAGTTGAAAAATGTGACGGTGGAGATGGCGTTGCGCCATCCCAACTGGAATATGGGTAAAAAGGTGACTATCGATTCAGCCACTCTAATGAATAAAGGTTTGGAAGTAATTGAAGCTAAATGGTTGTTTGGGGTAAACTATTCACAGATAGAAGTGCTGGTTCACCCTCAGAGTATCATACATTCGGCTGTTGAGTTTATTGACGGCTCGATTATCGCCCAAATGGGAGCGCCGGACATGCGCCTGCCCATACAATACGCCCTTACTTATCCGGAGCGCATGAGCGGACTAGCTCCGAGACTGAAAATGGCGGAATTAAAAGGATTAACGTTCGAGACGCCGGATATTGGAAGGTTTCCGTCCCTGCGTTTAGCCTTTGAGGCAGGCCAGACCGGCGGCACGATGCCTGCTGTACTGAACGCCTCCAACGAAGTGGCCGTAGATGCATTTCTTAAGGGAGCGCTGTCTTTCACAGGTATTCCGCTCATTGTGGAAGGTGTTATGTGCAAGCATAATACTATCAGAACAACGACTCTGGAAGGAATTATGGAGGCCGACCTCTGGGCCAGGAAAACAGCTGAGAAAATTATTAAGAATCAACTTTAAAGGCTATGGGGTGCTGTAATGACCACATTTATCGCTTCAGTTTTTGTCTTCGGGCTGCTGATAGTTTTCCACGAGTTCGGACACTTTATTGTAGCGAAAATAGTAGGGATCAAGGTCTACGAGTTCAGCCTCGGTTTTGGTCCCAAACTGTTGGATGTCTCCGGGGAGGAAACTTTGTATACCGTGCGCCTGTTACCGCTCGGCGGATTTGTCCGCATGGCGGGGATGGACCCGGAGGAAGAAGTGGATGAAAAAGATCTAAACCGGGGTTTTAATAAAAAAACTGTCGGGCAGAGAATTGCTGTAATCTTTGCGGGGCCATTTATGAACTTCTTATTGGCCGCGCTGCTGTTTGTTGTAGTTTTTTCTTTGCAAGGTGAGCCTGTTGCCTCAAGCGGAACCAGGATCGGGGATATTAACCCTGGCTATCCCGCGCAAGCTGTCGGTCTTGCCGCCGGCGACAAGATTGTGGCTGTCGACGGCAAGACTGTTGATAAATGGGCTGATTTAGTCACCATGATTAATGAAAGACCCGAACAAAACATTTCAGTTGTCGTACTCCGGGACGGATCCGAACTGCAGTTTGCATTGACAACGGTAAAGTCTGAGGACGGCCGGGGTTTAATTGGGATATATCCGACGGAAGAATACGTTAAGATAGGTTTCCTGCAGTCGATTTCTCTGGGTATAGAGTGGACTGTCAGGTTTACTGTTGCAATTATCGACATTGTATTTAAAATGATATTAGGACAGGCGCCGGCTGAGCTGGGAGGCCCGGTGCGGGTGGTCAGTGAAATTGGCAATGCAGCCCAGCTCGGATTTGTAATTCTGCTGAAGCTTGCCGCCTTATTAAGTGTAAACCTGGGCCTTTTTAACCTTTTTCCTATACCGGCGCTGGACGGCAGCCGTATTCTCTTTCTTGTCTGGGAGAAAATTATAAGGCGTCCGGTTGACCCTGCTAAGGAGAACTTTATCCATCTTATCGGGTTCGGCCTGCTTATGTTGTTGATAGTGGCAGTAACATACAATGATATAATACAAGTTTTTATTGCTGGTAAAGGAGCGGGACAGTAGCAGCATGAGACTGGGGACATGAGAAAAATACGTAGGTGCAGCACATTGATCGGATAAATCCGTTCCTACAACGATGCTGACACGATACTTTTTGATGTGTGTTTTACTCTGACAACGGAATGTGGGCATACCTCTTTTGGGGGCCTGCCTTCGAAGACGAGGTAAGTCCCCGATCTGGATGGCTGCGCAGCTCAATGCAGATTGTAACTTATGGGCTAAACTTGTGAATAGATGTGGGTGGTTCAGGTGGATAGAAGAAAAACCAAACCGGTCTTTGTAGGCAGGGTCCAGGTCGGCGGCGGCGCCCCTATCAGTGTACAGTCCATGACCAAAACAGACACCAGGGACACGGTGTCGACTATTGAGCAGATCAACCAGCTGGCTGAAGGCGGTTGCGACATAATCCGCGCGGCTGTGCCTGACTGGGAGGCAGCAGACGCTCTGCCCGAGATATTAAGGAGCATTAGTATTCCCTTGGTAGCCGACATTCACTTTGATTATCGCCTGGCCCTGGAGGCTATAAAGGCTGGTGTAAATGGCCTTAGGATTAATCCGGGCAACATTGGCGGCAGGAACAAGGTGGAAGAGGTTGTAAGGGCGGCACAGGATCGGGGCATTCCAATTCGCATCGGTGTAAACGCCGGGTCACTAGAAAAAGAATTATTGGCGAAATATGGCGGGGTCACATCTGGCGCCATGGTTGAAAGCGCCATTAGCCATATTAACATTCTGGAAGATTTAAGTTTTTCAAATATTAAAATATCACTGAAAGCATCTAATGTACCGCTTATGCTCGAAGCCTACCGTCTGATGGCCAAAAAAACGGACTACCCTTTACATATTGGCGTTACCGAGTCCGGCACCCTGCGTTACGGTACTGTAAAGTCAGCGGTAGGCATTGGAATACTATTGTCTGAAGGCATAGGTGATACCATACGGGTTTCTCTTACCGGGCATCCTGGCCACGAAGTAAGAGCAGGCTACGATATATTAAAGGCCCTGGGACTGCGCAGCAGGGGGGTGGAGCTTATTTCATGCCCGACCTGCGGCCGCACGGAGATAGATTTAATCAAGATTGCCGGAGAAGTGGAGAAAAAGCTGCAACGGGTGGACAGGCCACTGAAAATAGCAGTCATGGGCTGTGTGGTAAACGGTCCAGGTGAAGCCCGGGAAGCTGACGTCGGCATCGCCGGGGGAAGGGGTTTCGGCCTTATTTTTCGCAAGGGGGAAGTCATCCGCAAAGTACCGGAAGACAGTTTGGTGGACGAGCTTCTGAAAGAGATCGAGAATATATAAAATAATGTAGGAGGAGTTTCATGCGAGCGACAGCGTTATTAGCGCCGACACTGAGGGAGGCGCCCGCTGATGCGGAGGTTGTAAGCCACAAATTATTACTGCGCGCTGGTTTTATCAGGAGGGTTGCGGCCGGAGTGTACAACTATCTGCCGCTTTCTATGCGCGTCCTTAAAAAGATAGAGCAGATCGTCCGGGAGGAAATGGACCGGCAGGGCGGACAGGAGCTGCTGATGCCCATATTACAGCCGGCGGAACTCTGGCAGGAATCCGGCCGGTGGGATGTATACGGACCGGAACTATTCCGCCTGAAAGACAGGCATGATCGTGATTTCGCCCTCGGCCCTACCCACGAGGAAATAATAACCACACTGGTGCGGGGAGAAGTCAATTCATATAAACAGCTGCCGCTTTTGCTGTACCAGATCCAGAATAAATATAGGGATGAAAGGCGTCCCAGGTTTGGCCTGATGCGCGGCCGGGAATTTATAATGAAGGATTTATATTCATTTGACCGCGATGAAAAAGGCCTGGAAAAGAGCTATATGAAAATGCATGAAGCCTATACCAGAGTATTTCAGCGCTGCGGCCTGCATTTTCGCCCGGTGGAAGCCGATTCCGGGGCTATTGGCGGCAGTGAGACCCATGAGTTCATGGTGCTGGCTGAATCCGGGGAAGCCTCAATCCTGTTTTGTGAGAGTGAGTCGTGTGATTATGCCGCCAACGTCGAGAGGGCGGCGCAGATCAACCAGCCGGATAACGGTAAAGAAGGCATGAACAAACTTGCTGAAAAAGAAACACCGGATTGCCGCACGGTTGAAGAGGTAACCCGGTTCCTGGGTATCCCCCCGCAGGAAATCATTAAAACACTACTCTATGAGACAGACACTGAAGTGGTGGCTGTACTCGTCAGGGGGGACCGTGATGTTAATGAAATAAAGCTGCTTAATTTGCTGGGATGCCTTCGTGTGGACCTGGCCGGAGAAAACACAATTAAAAAGGTGACCGGGGCGTCCAGAGGATTTTCCGGGCCGGTTGGGTTGCAAGGGGTTAAAATTATTGCCGACCTTGAGGTGCCATCTATAGTTAACGCAGTCACCGGTGCTAACAGGGACCATGTTCATCTTTTAAATGTAAACCCCGGCCGTGATTTTTCAATAGATATATTAACTGATGTCAGGATGGTGGAAGCCGGTGAACCATGCCCCCGCTGCGGCCAAGAATTAAAAGAGGCCAGAGGGATTGAAGTAGGCCAGATATTTAAGCTTGGCGATAAATACAGCAAGCTGCTGGGGGCGACTTACCTGGGTGAAAGTGGCAAAGCAAAGCCAATAATAATGGGCTGTTACGGCATAGGCGTAACCCGAACTATGGCGGCTGCCATTGAACAGAATAATGACCTGGACGGCATTGTCTGGCCGGCGGCTATCGCGCCCTTTCACGCGGTGGTCATACCGGTCAACACCAAGGATCCTGAACAGGTTGCTCTGGCTGAAAAAATATACACAAATTTGACAGCAGCAGGTGTTGAGACTATCCTTGACGACCGGTCCGAACGGGCAGGCGTCAAGTTCAAAGATGCCGATCTGATCGGTTATCCCCTGCGGATTATTGTAGGGGCTAAAGCTGTATCGGAAAACACATTTGAAGTGAAGGTGCGCCGATCCGGGGAAGTGACTGTAGTTCCAGGGGATAAACTAGAACAAACAGTACTGGAGATGCTTAGTGATCTGTAATTCAGACGTAAGACGTGAGATGTAAGACGCGAGGGCGGATTCAAGCTGCACAAATTCCTCAGCCATTCGGGTCGAAGGACACATCTCCGACCGCGAAGAAATATCTACTAGAGAGATGTGTCCCCATTCATCTGTCGAAGTGTCACCAAACAGAAGAAGTAACTAGACATAATTTCACTGTTTCCGCCAACGTTTACCTGGAAAGAGGTTGTCAAAAATTAGCGGGCTTAAAAAAGTTCTGATACTATCCGTGGCTGTCGGGGCCGGCCATATGCGTACGGCGGAAGCGCTCAAGGAAGCGGCGGGAGCACTTTATCCCGGCGCTGAGATCAGGATTCTCGATACTTTCAGCTATGCCAGCCCGTTCCTTGGGAATTTGGTGCTGGGCGCTTACATGGAAATGCTGAAAAAGTCGCCGCTGCTGTATGGATTTCTGTACCGCCAGGCCGAGCGCGGGAAGCCTTTATCCGGGAAAGGCAAGGTCGGCTTCAGCCATATTTTAAACATTGCGGCTGCGCCCAGGCTTGTGGAATACATAAATGATTTTAAGCCTGAAATTATTGCCTGTACACATGCATTCCCCCTAGGCATAGTATCATTCCTTAAGAAAAAAGGAGTGTTTCGGGGTCCGCTATTTGCAATAATTACCGACTACGACGTCCATTCTTTTTATATATTTCCTGAAGTAGACAACTATATAGTTGGTTCCGAGGACCTAATACCACAGTGTTTAGCATTCGGCATAGACCCGGGTCGCGTGTACGCGACGGGGATACCCATTCACTCTCAATTTTTTGCCCGGTATGACAAAGTTCTGCTGCGCAAACAGATCGGACTGGAGCCGGATCTGCCGGTGGTTCTGCTTATGGGTGGCGGGTTGGGCATGGGGCCTATTGATACTGTGTTTAAAACGTTGGGAAACAGCAACCGCTGCCAGCTGATATGTGTTTCCGGCGTTAATGCCGCACTGCGGGAAAAGTTGGATAATATGGTTCAGGAAATGTCATGCCGAGTAAAGATTTATGGCTTTGTTGACAACATCAACGAACTGATGGCAGCTTCGGATTTTATGGTGGGCAAAGCGGGCGGACTGGCCTGTGCTGAAGCTATGGCTTTGGGACTGCCGATATTTATTGTGGATCCCCTGCCGGGTCAGGAGGTAAGAAATGCTGAATTTATGACCGCCGCCGGCGCCGGTGTCAGGATTGATATGGCCAATCTGGCATCTCTAGTACAGGATTATCTCAAGGACCCTGTAAAAATAGAAAATATGGCGCGCGCATCAGCAGCCCGCGGCAAACCAAACGCGGCGCGTGATGTTGTCAGGTTGATGGCAATAGCTGTGGGTAGCGCTGACGTTATACAGGCGACAAAATAACCTGAGGCATATTCGCACTTGTCAACAAATGTCTTCTGTGATATACTATCCATGGTTTTCGGCAAGGTAGATTTTAACTTCTTTTTAAGGAGTGGGTGGCGCCCACTCTTTCGTCTTATGTTGGAGATAATTCGCAGGTTTAGCGGAAAACATATTGCCATGGAGGTTCTAAAGTTGTCCCAAAAAAGGACTGTTGAAATTGTCGAGGAATTAATCACGCCCTGCGTCCAGGAATCCGGTATGGAGCTGGTCGACATTGAATTTGTTAAAGAAGGTGCCTGCTGGTACCTGCGAATTTTTATTGATAAGCCCGGCGGCATAGGAATTGAAGACTGCGGGTATCTTTCACGGAAAATTGACAGGATATTAGATGAAAAGGATCCAATACCCCAATCCTATAATCTTGAGGTTTCATCACCCGGGCTCGAAAGACCGCTGAAAAAATTATCCGATTTTAACCGCTTTGCCGGTAACATAGCTGTCATTACCACGTATGTCCCATATAATGGCAATAAGATTATTGCCGGACGCATTGCAGCGGTCCGCGATGATAACATAATTCTTGATTCAGAAGGCAAAGAATTAACAATTCATTATAGTCAGGTTGCATCGGCACGGCTGAAAGCGGAATTTTGAGAGTTCGGGGAGGAGAAATCATGAACATCGATTTTTTAGAAGCCCTTGAAGACTTGGAGAAAGAAAAGGGCATCTCGGTTGATGTGCTGCTGGAAGCAATAGAAGCAGCTTTATTATCTGCTTATAAGAGGAACTTCGGATCACTGCAAAATGCCCGGGTCCATATAGATCGTGAGACCGGGGATTTCAGGGTATTTACCCAACGGACTATTAAAGATATGGTTGAAGATCAACGACAGGAGATTACGCTGGAAGACGCGCAAAGAATAAATCCTAATTATGAACTAGGGGATATCGTTGAGAGTGAAGTTACACCAAGAAACTTTGGCCGGATTGCAGCTCAGACAGCCAAACAGGTAGTCGTCCAGCGGATCCGTGAAGCTGAAAGGAATATAATTTTTGAAGAATTCGCAAATCGGGAAGGCGATATCGTAACAGGTGTTGTCCAGCGTATTGAGCAAAAAAATGTTTATATAGAACTGGGAAAAACAGAGGCAATTCTTGCCCCGTCAGAACAGATGCCAAGGGAGGATTACCGGCAGGGAAACCGGATTAAGGTTTATATAATAGAGGTCAGAAAAACTACCAAAGGACCTCAGATCCTTGTTTCCCGCACCCACCCCGGCCTGTTGAAACGGCTTTTTGAAATAGAAGTTCCCGAACTACTCGACGGTGTTATCGAACTCAAGGGAGTAGCCAGGGAAGCAAGCGCCCGTTCAAAGATAGCGGTCTATTCCAAAGAAGATAATGTAGATCCGGTCGGCGCATGTGTTGGACCAAGAGGGATGAGGGTCCAGAATATTGTAAACGAACTGAACGGGGAAAAGATAGATATAATTAAATGGAATACAGATCCGTCCAAGTTTGTGGCCAGTTCCTTAAGCCCAGCCAAAGTTGTCGCGGTAGAAATATGGGAAGAAGAAAAGGTAGCGAGAGTCATCGTGCCGGACTATCAACTTTCACTCGCAATTGGCAAAGAAGGTCAAAACGCTCGGCTGGCGGCAAAGCTCACTGGTTGGAAGATAGATATCAAGAGTGAATCCCAGATGAGAGAGATATATCCTGATGAGTACAGCGACCTTTTTGAAAATGAATTCGAATAGGAGAGAGGTCCGGTGTCGAAAGTAAAAAAAATTCCCCAGCGCATGTGTGTTGGATGTCAGGAGATGAAACCCAAAAAACAGCTGATCAGGGTGGTCCGCACGCCTGATGACTCTGTGGAAATAGACCCTACGGGGAAAAAATCAGGTCGCGGCGCATATATATGCCCGGGCTTGGACTGCCTTACTAGAGCGCTGAAGGGTAAACGTCTTGATAAAGCACTGCAGCGAACAATTAGTCAGGAGTTGGTGGAAGATTTAAAGAGGGGGCTGGTGAAGAATGAATGATGTTTGCTCCGGCTTGTTAGTTCTGAAGCTGCCCCGGGAAGGGGAGATGTCAAAATAAGATAACTAAAATCTTGGAGGTGATTGGATGGCAAAAAAACGTGTACACGAACTCGCCAAGGAACTTAACATAGAAAGCAAGGAAATTATCAACAAGTTAAACGACATGGGTACACCTGTCAAATCTCATATGAGTACTTTGGAAGACAGCGATATCGAGGAGCTACGCAAAATTTATAAAAAAGATGAAGTTAAAGCGAAGAATGCTGATGCTGCCAGGAAACTTGCGGGAACTGGTCAGTCTGTTCCGTCTGCCACCCAGCAGGTGGAACAGGGTGAGAAGAAAAAAACTCTATCTGAACAGAAACCTGTCACTGGTGGTGAAAAACAGTTAAAGGGAGAGCATAAAAAGGAAGAAAAGAGTGTGCGATCTGATTCTTATCGCGGACACGGCACATTTGACCGTGTGCCCTCCCGTCCACCGGACAGACGCTTTCAAGAAAGACAGTCAGGAACTGCAAAATCAAAAAGTACTCCCAGAAGCGATCAATTTTTTAAACCCAGGCATGATAGTCAGCAGGACCGTGCCCAGGTTGGTAGAACTCAGCAAGAACGCTCACCCCGGCAGGAGCATCAGCGTCAGGACCGTAGCGCGGCAAGGCCGGCTGCTGACCACAGGACGCAACCCGGCACTGGGCCCGACAGGCCTTATGACAGACCTACCGGCCAGAGACAGGGCACCCCTTTTAGGACAGGAGCCGGGCAGGCTGCCTCAGGGGCCAGGCCGCCGCAGCGTGGTATGGGAACGCCGCGGCCTGGCAGCACTCAGGGCGCCAGGCCAAAACCAACAGCCCGGCAGGTTCGTGCCGATGCCAGCCAGGGTGTGAAACCGAGGGCTGATCAGCCTCTGCAGATCCCTAGAGTGGACGATAAGAGCCGCATGCCAGCAGACAAGGCAAAAACAGCGGAGAAATCTAAACAGCCTAAACCCGGTTTCAAAAAACCTGGACCAAGGAGCCGTTTTGAAAAGAGGAGTTCTGTTGCTGATCAGGCTGAAGCAAGACTTCGCTCGAATGCCCACCGTAAAAAAGGACCTTCCAGGGTACAGGAGCAGGTGCAAAAACCTTCTAAACCGATTGAGAAAAAACCCGTAGTGCTTGGCGAATCGGTGACTGTACAGGAACTGGCGTTAAAAATCCACAAAAGCCCCGCTGAACTGATCAAGAAGTTGATGCAGTTGGGTGTCCTGGCCACAATTAACCAGGAAATCGATATTGACACAGCTACTATTTTGGCTGGTGAATTCGGCTATGAAGTGGAGATTAAATTGCCTGTAGACCTGGAAGCGGTGCTTATGCAGGAGCCCGAAGACAGCCCGGAACTGCTGCAGCATAGGGCCAGTGTGGTAACTGTAATGGGACACGTTGACCACGGTAAGACTTCACTATTGGATGCCATCCGTAAAACCAACGTTATTGCTACTGAGGCCGGCGGTATTACACAGCATATAGGTGCATACCAGATTGAGCATAATGGAAAAAAAATAACCTTTATTGATACACCGGGCCACGAGGCCTTCACGGCAATGCGGGCGCGCGGTGCCCAGGTAACCGATATTGCCATCTTGGTAGTGGCCGCAGATGACGGGGTGATGCCCCAGACAGTGGAAGCAATAAACCACGCCAAAGACGCCAAAGTTCCCATTATTGTCGCAATTAATAAGATCGATAAGCCGGGCGCGAACCCTGATAAAGTAAAACAGGAATTGACGGAACATGGACTGGTGTCTGAGGAGTGGGGCGGGGATACTATTTGTGTAAATGTTTCGGCCGCCAATAAGCAAGGTATTAAAGAACTTTTAGAGATGATCCTGCTTGTTGCAGAAATGGGCGAACTGAAAGCAAATGCGAACCGTCCGGCAAGAGGCACGGTTATTGAAGCTGAACTGGACAAAGGCCGCGGCCCTGTCGCGTCGGTCCTGATACAGAGCGGCACATTAAATGTTGGTGATACCGTTATTGCCGGGGCAGCGATAGGCCGGGTGAGGGCTATGATGGACGACAAGGGACGCCGGATTAAAAAAGCAGGTCCGTCAACACCAGTTGAGGTTATTGGTTTTTCCGAAGTGCCGGCCGCTGGTGATATACTTATTGTTGCGGAGCATGAAAAACTTGCCAGGAGCATTGCATCCAGGAGACAAACTAGAAAGCGCGACGAGGAACTGAGAACCACCAGCAAGGTATCTTTAGAAGACCTTTTTAAACATATTCAGGAAGGTCAAATCAAGGAACTCGGGATTATTGTCAAGGCTGATGTGCAGGGATCAGCGGAAGCTCTCCGGCAGGCGCTGGAAAGATTGAACACGGGTGAGGTAAAGGTTAATATTATTCATGGCGGTGTGGGCGCCATCAGAGAAACTGATGTTATGTTCGCATCTGCTTCCAACGCCATCATCATCGGTTTTAACGTGCGGCCTGACGTGAATGCCAGAAAGGCTGCAGAAAATGAAAAAGTGGATATACGACTATACAGGGTGATCTATGATGCTATTGAAGACGTCAAGGCAGCAATGAGTGGTCTGCTTGAGCCGGAGTACCGCGAGGTTATGCTCGGCCGCGCCGAAATACGCAAGATTTTTAGGGCTTCCAGGATTGGCACGATAGCCGGTTGTTACGTCGTTGAGGGCAAAATCGAAAGAGACGCCGGCGCCAGGGTAGTGCGTGACGGAATCGTTGTTTATGAAGGTAAGCTTGAGTCTCTAAAGCGCTTTAAAGACGATGTTAAAGAAGTGCTGCAGGGATACGAGTGCGGCTTGGCTATGGAAAAATTCAATGAAATACAGGAAGGGGACGTTGTTGAGGCTTTCAATATTGAAACAATCAAGCGTCAGCTGTCCTGATTAATATTAACTTGTTTGTTATTGTTTTCTAATATCTTTTTGACTGATGATTACAATGAGAGGTGCTCGGAATGTCTTTCCGTCCCGAAAGGTTGGCTGAAGCCATTAAAAAGGAAGTATCAGAGCTGTTAAGAGAAGAGATGAAAGACCCGAGAATAGGCTTTGTCTCAATAACGTCTGTTGAGGTTTCAAAGGACTTGCGCTATGCCAATGTATACGCCAGTGTTTTTGGTGAACCGGCCCAGCAGAAAGTTACCATAGAAACCCTGCAGAAGGCCCAGGGGTTTATCCGGGGAGAACTGGGAAGAAGGATTCGCCTGCGTTATACCCCGGAAATAACCTTTAAACTTGATCAGTCAATAAGTCACGGTTCCAGAATAATGGCGTTGATGGAAGCGGTCAAGGAAAAAGGCGGCGGTCTGAATGAATAACCTGGCTGACGTAGCCGCGGCTTTAAAGCGCGCTGAGAGCGTTCTTGTTTGCGGTCATGTTATGCCTGACGGTGATTCCCTGGGCTCAGTACTAGCTCTGGGATTAACCCTGGAAAGCATGGGCAAAAAGGTGATTATGGCCGGGCCTGACCCGTCTCCAGCAATTTATGATTTTCTACCGGGGTTGGATCAGTATCGGGTTGGTTTACCCCCGGATGGCGGGTTTGATACTCTGGTTGTTTTAGACTGCTCTGTACCGGAAAGACTAGGCCCGGGTTTTCAGGAACTTTTGTCAGGAGAAACGGATATAATCATCCTGGATCACCATGCGGCATCATCCTGTTTCGGTAAATACAGGTATGTAGACCCTGCTGCTGCGGCTGTGGGAGAAATCATATATGACCTGATTATTGAGATGGGCCTGGATATTAACCTGGATGTCGCAATATGCCTTTATACGGCTATAGTTACTGATACGGGTTCCTTTCAGTACGATAGCACTACGCCGGGCACGCTCCGCCGCGTGGCGAACCTTATGGAGATCGGTGTTCCGGCGGCGCTGATCAATGTCCGCATTTACGAGGAAAAGCCCAAGGTATTTTTTCAACTGCTGTGCTCGGCATTGAGTACGCTTACTACCAGTTCATGCGGGAAAATTTCGTGGATGACAGTTACACGCGAAACAATTAAAAACTCCGGCGCGAAGGACGAGCATACGGAAGGTCTTGTGAATTATGCTAAATCAATAAGAGGCGTTGAAGTGGGAATACTCTTTCGTGAAATTGGGGAAGGCAGTTATAAGATAAGCTTTCGCTCGAAGGATGCAATAGATGTAAACAGGCTGGCTGCGCTGTTTGGCGGCGGCGGGCACCCGCACGCCTCAGGCTGTACGGTGCAGGGAGATCTGAATGAAATAATAGATCGGGTTGTTTCCGCAGCTTTATTGGCGGCAAGAGGCATTGTCAGGTGAATGGATTTATTAACGTTCTAAAACCCCCAGGGATGACTTCCCATGATGTTGTTAATTTCATCCGCCGGTTACTTGGCATAAAAAAAGTTGGACATACCGGCACACTTGATCCGGGCGCGGCGGGTGTTTTGCTGATCTGTATAGGTAGTGCTACACGCCTGGCCGGCTACCTGATCGACGAAGATAAGGAATACAGGGCTGAAATAACATTTGGTATTGCCACGCTATCTGGAGACGGCTACGGTGAGGTTACAGTTGAAAAAGATGCTTCCGGTTTGTGTGAGGATGAAGTTCGTGCGGTGCTACCGTGTTTTCATGGTAAAATAATTCAGGTACCACCGATGACATCGGCTATAAAACTGAATGGAAAGAAATTATACCAACTGGCCAGAGCTGGTCTTGAAGTTGACCGGCCGGAGCGAGTTGTTAATATAAATTCGCTGGAATTTATCAGCGGGTACAATTGGGGTACACCCCACCCACGAGCCTTCCTGCACTTGTCCTGTTCGAAGGGAACTTATGTGCGGAGCCTTTGTCTTGATATAGGGTCCAGGCTGGGCTGTGGGGCTCACATGTCTTTTTTGGTGAGGACAGCAGTAGGTCCTTATAAAATATCTGAATCACTTACACTAGAAGAAATTAAACTTTTGAAAATGAAAAATACCTTGATGGAAAAGGTTATCAATATAGATCAAGTGCTCTCCGCTCTGCCGGCTGTTCTGGTCAAAAACGGGGCAATCCCGGCGGTACTGTCAGGAGCTAAACTATATCCACCCGGCGTGGCGAAGCTGCCAGGAGGTCTGAATGAAGGTGACCGGGTCCGCCTGGTCGGGTCGGAAGGATTTCTGGCTGTGGCGGAAACTATTTGTGACACGCAGGATATCGAACGGTTAGTTTTCAAGCCTGTTTGTGTACTGCCGAGGTAAATTAGGAGGTCTGCATATTGCTTAAATACAACAGCTGGGAATGTCTCAAAAGCAAGCATGAAAATATTGTGATTGGCCTTGGCAACTTTGACGGTGTTCATATCGGGCACCAAAAATTAATTTATAATCTTGTGCAAATGGCGAAAGAAATTAACGGCATACCTGCCGTGTTTACCTTTCATCCTCACCCGCTGGCCGTATTGAAACCTGAAAGCTGTCCGCCCCAGCTATTATCGCAGGAACACAAACAGAAAATATTTGCCAGACTTGGTGTAAAAATACTTTTAACTATTCCTTTCAACCTGAAACTGGCCGGCCTCTCTCCGGAAGATTTTGTTAATATGGTATTATGTGAGGAAATTGGAGTCCGTGGTGTTGTGGTAGGTTATAATTATACATTCGGGCATCGCGGCCGGGGAACCCCGGAATTGTTAAAAGATCTTTCTGAAATTTATGGTTTTGCCTTGCAGGTGGTTCAACCGGTAATGGTTGAAGGGCAAACTGTCAGCAGTACGATGATCAGACACTTAATTAAAACAGGTGATGTATCTGGGGCTGCAAAATTATTAGGGTATGATCCTTTTACAGCGGGGGAGGTTGTAGCCGGAGAAAAACGAGGCCGAACACTTGGTTTTCCCACCGCCAACCTGGAGCTCGATCAAGAAATCCTGGTGCCGGCAAACGGCGTGTATGCAGCTAAAATCTATCATAACAGCGACACGTATTTCGGCCTGGCTAATATTGGGGTTAAACCAACTTTCCACGGCAAGAAAAGAAATATTGAAGTCCATTTGCTGGATTTCTGCGAAGACCTCTACGGGAAGCAGATTAAAGTCAGTTTTACAAGACGCATCAGAGGAGAGAAAAAGTTTGCGTCACCTTCCGAGCTAATAAAACAAATTGAGATGGATATTCATAAGGTCAGAACAGAATGCTCGAAAGCAAGGGAATAAATAGGCCCCAACATAAATATATTTTCAAGAGGCAGCGTTTACATGAGTATCGGATTGTGCTAAAATAAACGCGTTAACAGTCCCAAAAAATAAAAAGGAGACGTTAACATTGGGTATACCCAAATTCGACTTTCCAGATGAGGAGATTAAAAAATGGCTTAATTATATCGCCCTGATCTGCCTTAGTGAGGAGTTTCAGTCTCTGAAAAAGGAGCTTGAAACTATTTATCTCCAGTCGAATGTGGAAAATGTCCAGTTGGCGGCATTCCAAGATGCCCTTTATGCATTTCTTAACCAGGATGATGACGAAAAAACACATCCGGTTCATGCTTAGAAGGTTTGGTTAAAATGAAGGTAATTATCACTGAGCATGCCCGGAAGCGGCTTAAAGATATGAGACAGGAAAAGATTACGGTTTCGGATATTGTTTGCGCCGCCAACGCTATTCCAGGACGGATCCCTACAGCTACCAGGTTTCGCAGTTTTTTTGCCAAATCCGGCCGTATATTTGATCTGGTTGCCAAGGATATACCGGGCGGGCGTCTGGTAATAACTATAATCGGAAAGTAAATTTCCAGTGAACTGCAGGCTAGGGGACTTGTTCTCCAGCGGTTTTCTTGGCCTGTGGCGATTTTAACAAAAGGAGGTGACGGCATGTCCTTGACCACTGAAGAGAAACAAGAGGTTATTTCAAAGCACAAAATCCACGAAAATGACACGGGTTCCCCGGAAGTCCAAGTAGCGATATTAACAGTAAGGATTAATACCCTGACTGAACATCTGAAACTCCACAAAGGGGATCACCATTCGCGTCGTGGTTTATTAAAAATGGTAGGTCAGAGAAGGGCTTTGCTCAATTATCTGCGAGATCGTCATTTTGATCGATACCGTTCCTTAATTGAAAAACTTGGTTTAAGGAAGTAAACACAATAAAGCGGGTAATACCCGCTTGTTTGTTGTAATGGGGCAGTGTATTTTTTGTCATAAAAGAAGGAGATAATAGAGAATAGGACGAAGATATAGAAGTTATCAATTTTGCTTAATTTTTACAGGAGGATAGCCCATATATGTTAGAAAATCCGGTTTTAAAAAGAGAATTCATGATTGGCGGCCGTCCTATGATACTGGAGACTGGTAGGCTGGCAAGGCAGGCCGGCGGGGCGGTATTTGTCCGTTACGGTGATACCACAGTTCTGGTTACAGCTACCATGGCCAACTTTATCAGGACAGGTATTGATTTCTTTCCTCTCACCGTAGATTATGAAGAGAGGTTTTACGCTGTTGGAAAGATCCCTGGTGGTTTCATAAAAAGGGAAGGCCGCCCAAGTGAAAAAGCAGTTCTTTCAGCCAGGTTGATAGACAGGCCGATAAGACCGCTGTTTCCGAAAGATATGCGCAATGAAGTCCAGGTTATTGCAACAATATTGTCCGTGGACCAGGACCACGCTCCGGAAATAGCCGCTATGGTCGGCGCTTCCGCGGCGCTGCATATTTCTGAGATCCCGTTGAAACAGCCCATAGGCGGTGTGATAGTAGGCCGTGTGGATGGGGAGTTTGTAATCAACCCGGTTTTGTCCCAGGCTGAGAATAGCGAGATGCACCTGGTGGTAGTCGGCACCGCCGACGGGGTGATGATGGTCGAAGCGGGAGCGAAGGAAGTCCCGGAAGACGTGATGCTTGAAGCCATATCTTACGGCCACGGGGTGGTATCCGAGATTGTGGATTTTATAGAAAATTTCAGGGAAGAAGCCCTGGCCATGGGCCTGGCTAAAGAAAAGTTTGTTCCTGAAATTGTAGAGCCTGAGAATGGAATGCTGGAGGCTGTCATCACCGTCGCCACGGAAAAGCTGGACCAGGGGATCCGCAGGTGTATCAGTGAAAGGCTTTCAAAACATGCGAGGGACAATTACCTTGATGAAATAAAAACTGAGATACTGCAACAGTACCTGGGTGAATACCCCGAGGAAGAAAGCGCTATTAAGAAAATAATGGACTCGGTTGAGAAAAAGACAATTCGTCAGATTATGACAGACGAAAAGATGCGCATCGACGGGCGCGCCATTACTGAAGTGCGACCCATATCGGTCGAGGTCGGCGTGCTACCGCGCCCGCATGGTTCCGGACTCTTCACGCGAGGCCAGACCCAGATTCTTTCAGCGGTGACACTCGGCACCATTTCAGAGGAACAGATCCTGGACGGGCTTGGTGTTGAAGAATCCAAACGATATATACACCACTATAATTTCCCACCTTACAGCGTTGGTGAAACGAGGCCGATGAGAGGTGCCGGCCGGCGTGAAATTGGTCACGGGGCCCTGGCTGAGAAAGCTCTTTTGCCGGTAATACCAGTTGAAGAGGATTTTCCTTACACCATCCGGATAGTATCGGACGCGCTGGAGTCAAATGGCTCTACATCCATGGGAAGCGTATGCGGCAGCTGCCTGGCTTTAATGGACGCTGGTGTTCCCATTAAAGCGCCGGTGGCCGGAGTGGCTATGGGATTGATCGCGGAAGAAAGTGTTTTTACCGTACTTACGGACATACAGGGCTACGAGGATCACCTCGGTGATATGGACTTCAAGGTAGCCGGGACGGCAAAGGGCATTACAGCCTTGCAAATGGACATCAAGATACCGGGTATTACCAAATCTGTGTTCGAGCAGGCCCTGGCTCAGGCCTATGAAGGCAGGATGCACATCATGGGGAAAATGACAGAAGTGTTATCAGCCCCAAGGCCTGAGCTGTCGCCGAACGCCCCGAGAATAATCCATACTACCATTGACCCGGACAAGATCAGGGAGGTCATCGGCCCGGGTGGCAAGATAATTAAAAAAATCGTGGAAGAAACAGGCGCGGATATTGATATTGAAGATGACGGCAAAGTTTTCATCGCCTCAGTCGACCAAGAGAAAGGCAAGAGAGCCCTGGAGATTATTGAGTCCATCACCAAAGATGTGCGTTCCGGTGAGATATATAACGGCAGAGTGACACGGGTCACTGATTTCGGCTGTTTTGTAGAAGTTGTCCCCGGTGTTATGGGATTGCCGGGTAAAGAAGGCCTGGTGCATATTTCCCAGCTTGAACACCACCGGGTGAACAAGGTGGAAGACGTGGTCAAGGAAGGGGATATGGTCATGGTCAAGGTGATCGGGTACGACAACCAGGGCCGCATGAAACTTTCCAGGAAAGACGCCATACCGCCACCGCCTGGCCAGGAGAATAAAGGTAACCGCGGTGGTAGCCGCCAGCGCAGGCGCGGGGATTCTACCGGCGAATAGTATTATCTTTAAAACAGGGAAATAAACAAAAAACCTCGCACATTGAGGTTTTTTTTGTTTTCAAAATAATTTTATCCTGCCCGGCATAATTTAATTTTGTACAGGTTGTGAGGGGGGATGATCTGCGAATGTTTTATCTTGCTCTGAGCAAAAAAGGTATTAGATCCGGCTTGTTGTTTTTAATTTCCTTGCTGTTGGTCGGGACGGCAGTTATAAAAACGTGGGATGCACCGGATAAAGCTGCTATGGCGCCTGTTTACCACGGCAGCGATGCAGAAAGAAAGATATCATTAACCTTTAATGTTGTCTGGGGGGAAGAGTATATTACCCAGATACTATATATTTTAGAGGAAAACAGTGTGCAAAGCACCTTTTTCCTGGGTGGACAGTGGGTGGATGACTTCCCCGACCTAGCCGGTAAGATTGCCCAGAGTGGCCACGAGTTAGGTAACCATGGTTACTCCCATCTGCATCAGGAACGGATTTCCAAAGCGGCGAATATTGAAGAAATCAGAAAGGCTGAAAGGTCAATAATTGATGTCACTGGAGTAAAACCGCATTTGTTCGCACCTCCATATGGAGAAAGAAATGATGTAATATTAAAAGCGGCGGAGGAAGCTGGATACACCACAATCTTCTGGAGTATCGACACGATTGACTGGCAGCGTCCTGATCCATCCGTAATTACGGATCGTGTGCTGACAAGGGCACATAACGGGGCTATTGTACTGATGCACCCGACCGCCCCTACAGTCCATGCGCTGCCGCAGATAATTAAAGAGTTAAAAAAACAGGGTTATCAGCTGGTGGTAGTCTCATCCCTTTTGGGAAATCCCAGCAAAGAAAGCGGACCGGCAGAAGAGAGCTGACCGGAAAGAGACTAAATCATTCTTCACATGCTGGGCAACAGGCTAAATAAAATGAGTAAGGTAGCATTGTCTGCAGGCCTAAATGTGTCAACAACCCCGTCCCCCTGACACCCCTCTGGTTTGTCTAAGTTTGCTTGGTAGTAAAAAGGCGCGTGAGAGATGCTGAGCGCGTCTTTTTGCGTGTCCGAAAAATAATAAAGACACTGCCACCCATATTTACGTATTTAGTAAAAAAGGGCAGTAAAAAAATTTAAGTAGGTGATCGAAGGGTCAGCAGGAAAGACAAAGCCGTTGTATTCAGTGCCGGAGGTAGCGCCGAATATCAAAACGTAAAAAACAAATCCGAGTATGACAGCAACAAGGAGCAGACTCTCCACAGCTATGGCGGTAGTTTCGTTCTGAATATCAATCAATTTACAACCGACCCCCAGGCTCTGGTTAAATGGGAAAGCACCTTGGAGGACAAGGGGACGCTGGTCGATTTCGGCAATACCATTTATATTAACAACAGATAATCGGACGGCAACTAAGAATTATGGTAAAATAACCAATATGGTTTTGTGCGATAAGACGAAAAAGCGGCTGTTGAAAAACAGCCGCTTTTGCACGTGGATGTCTTCGACCTGTGGGTAAACCGCTGGCGAAAGGGAGACGTGATTGTGCGCGCCCGGTATTTCTTATCCGTGTTTTCTATTTCGGCGGCTTTACAGTGGCGGTCCCGGTTAGTACCACATTGCCGTCCTGGTTGGTGCAGGTAGTTTTAATTACCGCGATATTTTTTTCCGGGATTAATTCAACAACCTCGCCTTCGGCCTTAATGGTGTCTCCGATCCTTACCGGCGCCGTGAATTTTAGCTCCTGGGCCATGTAAATCGTGCCCGGTCCGGGTAATTTCATGCCTACAACAGCCGATATCAAACCGGCCGTCAGCATGCCGTGGGCAATCCTGCCCTTGAGAAAAGTGTTCCTGGCATATTCTTCGTTAATGTGGGCCGGGTTCAAGTCGCCGGTGATACCGGCATAAAGATAAATATCAGTTTCACTTATTGTCTTTTGTACAAATTCTTTCTGTCCTATTGCCAATTCACTGATGTTTTTACCTGTCATCATATCAACCCCTTATTTTATTAAATACAAGAGCCTCTGTTTGTTGAAAATATTCATTATATTTCCAGTAAATCCTTCATGTTTTTATAAACATTAAATAAATTATTTAAGCCAGGTCATCACTTTTAAAAAGTCTACTTATATAAACCAGATTATGCCGGGTTTAATACATTTTTAATATTTGGCTGGGGAAATGGGAATCCTTGTAGTTGAAAACGGGGTGGTTGAAGGCCGGTTACAGGCTGGTGAAATAAAGCTTTTTCTTTTAATTGTTACCATGATGTCCCTGTAAAAAAGGATATGGCTGGTACTATAACGAATACATTTGGGACGGAATATTAGGAGGTCTTTCATTTAATGTTTAATCTAGTTACCATGGATAACAATACACAAATCCTTACTGAAGCAATACCCCACGTTCGTTCTGTGTCTATAGGCATTTTTGTGGATATAGGCTCCCGGTATGAGGAGCCTGATATAAACGGGTCTTCTCACTTCATCGAGCACCTGATGTTCAAGGGGACCGGACGGCGTAGCGCCAAAGACATAGCCGAGGAACTGGATGCCGTGGGCGGCCAGTTAAACGCTTTTACTACCAAGGAATATACCTGTTACTTTGCCCGCGTACTGGATGAGCATTTTGACCTGGCGGTTGACCTGCTGGGGGATATGCTTTTTGAATCAAAGTTCGCTCCCGCTGATATAGACAGGGAAAGAAACGTTATTATCGAGGAAATCAAAATGTCTGAAGACACGCCGGATGAGCTTGTGCATGATATTTTCGCCGGCTCAGTCTGGCAGGGTCATTCCCTGGGGCAGCCAATTATTGGTACGGCGCAAATAATTAACGATATTTCCAGGGACAGGTTGTATAATTACTATAAAACACACTACAATCCCGGCCGAATGATATTCGCTGTAGCGGGTAATATCAACCACGACGCGGTAATAGACAGGCTGCGCCCGATTTTTGAAAAAAGAGAAGGGAAGGAGCACCCAAGGCAGCTCAAAACCCCGACCACCCAGCGGCAGATTATCTGCCGCAGTAAAGACACTGAGCAGGTTCACCTGATCGTTGGCGCGCCCGGTCTAAAGCTGGATCATGAAAATATATATGTCATGCAGATAATAAACACTATTCTGGGTGGGGGACTCAGCTCAAGGCTCTTTCAGGAGATCAGGGAGCAGAGAGGCCTGGTATATTCAGTTTATTCATACCACAGCTCTTACCATGACACCGGGCTTTTCGGTGTATACGCCGGTTTGAGCAAACAAAACGTAGATGAGGTTCTGGCACTGATATTTAAACAGGTGAGAGATATCCAGGTTAACGGTGTGAAGGAAGAAGAGTTGCACAGGGCCAAGGAGCAACTGAAAGGCAACCTGTATCTAAGCCTGGAAAATGTGAATACAAGGATGAGCAGGCTCGGTAAATCCCAGCTGTACCTGGGAAAGGTCGTTGCGCCGGAAGATATCATAAACAAGGTGAACAAGGTAACCATAAGCGATATTCAGGAGTTGGCAAAAGAAGTGCTGGACCCGAAGGGTTTTTCTCTGGCCAGCATAGGGCCGTGGGATGACTGCGGCAGCCTGGAAAGAATAATCACAAATTTGTTATAATATATAGGTGAATTTGCGCATGGAATTTTTAATTAGTGTTAAGGTCAAGAGAGTAACTCATATAGCAAAGGACGTTCCGCCCTTGCCCCAATACGCCACTGAAGGATCGGCAGGCTTGGATCTGCCCGCCTGTCTTGAGTCTCCGTGGGTTGTAGCACCTGGCGCCAGGGTTAAAATACCGACTGGCATAGCCATAGAAATTCCGCACAAACACATTGTCGGACTAGTTTTCCCAAGGAGCGGGTTGGCGACCAAACACGGCATCTCACTGGCCAACGCGGTCGGAGTAATTGACAGCGACTACAAGGGTGAAATTATCGTGGCTGTATCGAACCAGGGAGAAAGTGAATATGTGATCAAGCCGGGAGAGAGAATAGCCCAGCTTGTATTTGTACCGGTTTTCAAGGCTACTATCGAAGAGACCGATGAGTTAAAGGAAACCGGCCGGGGAACGGACGGCTTCGGCTCAACCGGAAAATAACAGTTAACCAAATGATTACAAACAATAGTAAATTCAGAGTCCGTGGTGTTGAACCCGGTTGCTGTTCCATGGCGCAGTTCCTTCAGTTTACTGAGATTTCGACACCATGGAACAGCTTTGTCTGCAATCTGACTCGTCTTAAACCAAAGACGGGATTTTTATTTTATTTGCAATTCATATTTCAAGCCTGTCCATAATAAATTATTCTGAGGTGAAAAATATGGCAGGAGTAATAATTTTCAGCTTGGCAGTTCTGTTGCTCGTAATTTTATCGCTAAGAGAAAGAGTACGCCAGCGCTATTTGCGTGAGAAGGACTGGGGCTTTATCGGTGAAGCAAAGTCAAGTCAGATATCTCAGGCCCTGACCAATCTAATCGGTGTTGCCGGCGGCATATATCTGACACTTGTAATTCTAGTCACCTTTTTGGAACTTCAGATTCCTGAGCGGGTAGGTTTTGGCAGGGTCAGCCTGGAGCCTCTGGCAGCGATATCTATCTTGATCTCACTGGCACAGCCTTATTTCTTTAGGGTGGTAAACGCCTGGAAACGTCTTTAGATATAAAATTGGAGGTTTTAGCATATGAGAATGGGTGAGCTTGTCGGAAAAGAAATAATAAATATTAATAACGGGCGACGTCTGGGTGTAGTGGGGGATTCAGACATGACCGTCGATATTGAATCGGGTGATATTCAGTCGATTATACTTCCCAGAAGGAATAATTTGATAAATTTGTGGGTGGACAGGCAGCATCTGATTATACCGTGGGACGCGGTAAAAAAGATTGGTACGGAAGTCATCATTGTCGAGCTGGATCAGACCAGCCCCCTTTACCAGCGTTTTCCCATGTGAAAATTCATTGAGTAAATAATTACCGCTATCCGCACTTCATGCCTGGCATGAATTTTTTTTTATCATGATTTAATCAGGTGTTATTAAGAGCGCCTCTGATTGACATACTAAAATATGCAATATAAAAAATGGAGGCATGGCATGGCCCGACAGCACAGGGTGGAGATAATAAAAAAAATAGGTAAACTGAGAGAGTCTTCGGTAATCTGTTATATCACCGGGGACCGTGATAATGTAAGCACCAGGATAGCCCCTGATGTGACGCAGGTTTTTTACAGACACTTGGAGATGTATGGGGAAAGCCGGCAGATAGATCTGATCCTGTACACACGCGGCGGTGATGTACTTACACCCTGGCGGCTAGTCCATCTGATTCGCGAATACACAGACAAGTTTTGCGTTTTGATACCTTTTAGGTGTTACAGTGCCGGAACGCTGCTATGCCTGGGCGCAGATGAGTTGGTAATGAGCAAGATGGCTGAACTGGGCCCTATTGATCCCAGTGTAGTCAATGCCTTTAACCCGCAGGATCCAAACAATCCAAGCGCCAGGATCCCGGTTAATATTGAAGATGTTTATTCATACCTGGCACTGGCTGGGGAAAAGGCTGGTGTCTGCAGCAGTGACCAGCAGGTAAAAGCTTTTACCATCCTGGTGGAAAAAATCCATCCCCTGGCTCTTGGGAATGTCCACCGCAATTATATGTTAATCAGGTCGTTGGCCAAAAAAATGCTGGCTATGCACCAGCAACCTTTGGCGGAGGGGCGTATAGAGCATATTGTTGACAACCTTACTGAAAAGCTATATGCCCACAACCACATGATATCAAGACGGGAGGCAGCGGATGAAATCACCCTTCCAGTGGTCAAACCGGACGCTAGACTGGAAGCGCTAATATGGTCTCTTTACCTGGATTATGCTGAAGAACTGGCTTTATCCGAGCCGTTCAACCCGTCTGAGCAACTCCAGGGAATAAGCTGTGAATTTGAGGTGACAAGCGGTTTTGTGGAATCAACAAACGGGTCAGACGCGTTTATATTTTCAGGTGTCCTGGAGAGGCATGACTACCCTGAAGCGGGACAAGTCAAGGTAAATATCCTAAAACAGAGATGGCGGACAATATCTTGAGTGAATATGCTGTATATTACACTTTTAGGAGGATAGTATATGGGCAATCAAGAAAGCTTTATTAAAGATGTCAATTTGGTTTTTAACTATCAGTCAAACGGAACAAAATATTATCTTTTGACCGGCGGCACAGGATATCCACTTGCTGAATTCGGTTGCCACCTGCTGCCGGGAAGCGGCAGTACTGGAGCCGTTTTGGTGGTACCGGAGATGAGACAAAAAACTGCAAATATTACTTCTGATAAGTAATTTTAAATTATTAAAATATTGACATATTATTTTTTATATACGAAAATAAGCTTTGTATAAGTCATGCTATGGTTTTTTATTTATTATGCAAGGAGGTACCAGGTTGATAGAAGTAATGGTTACTGGAACGTGCGGAAGGATGGGCCGCGAAGTTGCCAGAACTATATGGAACGCGGATGATATGGTATTGGCCGGCGCTGTTGACAGCCGGGGCGAAGGCACAGACATTGGGCAGATCATCGAATGTGGCAAGACAGGTATAAATATTGATAACGATCTGGAGGAATTCCTGAAAATAAAGCGCCCGGAGGTGGCAGTGGATTTTACCGCACCCCAGTCGGTATACCATAACGCTTTAAAGTATCTTGAGCATGGAGTGAGGCCGGTTATTGGGACAACAGGTATCGATGCCGGGCAGATTAAAGAAATAATTGACCTTTCTGAAAAAAAGGGGATCGGCGGCCTGATAGCGCCGAATTTTGCTATTGGCGCGATCTTAATGATGAGGTATGCCGCTGAAGCTGCTCGTTTTTTGCCGGATGTAGAGATCATTGAAATGCACCACGACCAAAAAATTGACGCTCCATCAGGCACGGCAATAAAAACAGCTGAAATAATTTTGGAGCGACGGGGAGATGAGTACCAACAAGGACTGGCCGCTGAGATTGAGACTCTCCCCGGATCGCGTGGTGGCAAATATACAGGAGGAATCCGCATTCACAGTGTCAGATTGCCGGGATTGGTGGCACACCAGGAAGTAATTCTGGGTGGATTGGGACAAACCCTTACTATTAGGCACGATTCTATCACCAGGGAGTCATTTATGCCCGGTGTCCTATTAGCTGTACGCAGGTCATTGCATTTAGACAAGGTGGTGTATGGTTTAGATAAGCTGCTATTTGAAACAATATAACTAAATATGAACAAGCACCTCCGTTTCCTGAAACTCATATAATGTTGTAAGCGTGAGACAAAGTCTCATAAGGAGTTTTGAGAAACATGCAAAACAACCTGAAAGGTATGGGCATCGCTGTTTTGGGCGGTGACGCCAGGTCACTGATAATACTGGAAGAACTGGTAGCGTCCGGAGCTGTTGTAAACACCGCCGGACTGCCCGCTGACGTCTTGCCAGCCGGGGTTCATTACTTCAGCGAACCTGAGGCATGTCTGGCTGGTGTAAGCGCGGTGATCCTGCCGGTGTCGGGTGTGAATGACAAGAGACAACTATACTGTCCTATGACCTCTCAACCCCTGACATTTACAAGTGAGCTGGCGGTGTGTTTTCCGCCAGACATTCCTATCTTTACAGGGGTGGCGGGACCATATCTGTCCAAAATAGCTGCGGAGTCAGGACTTCGTCTGATTGAATTAATGAAGCTGAATGAAGTAGCTATTTTGAATTCCATTCCCACAGCAGAAGGAGCCGTACAATTGGCGATGGAAATGCTGCCCATCACCATTCACGGCAGCTGTGCTTTCGTTCTGGGATTTGGCAGGATCGGGGCAACTCTGGCACGTCTTCTCAGCGCCATGGGAGCCAGCACCTGGGTTGTTGCCAGAAGACCTGAACACCTGGCCAGGATTACCGAATTGAACCTTATGCCCGTACCCTTTGCTGAGATGTCTCGTTATCTGGGAGAGTCTGACATGATATTCAATACCATTCCTGTGCCGGTTTTAACAGGTGAGGTACTGGATAAGGTGTCTTCCGGGACACTGATCATAGATCTGGCTTCAGCGCCGGGGGGAGTCGACTTCCAGAGGGCGGCAAGTATTGGCGTGAAGGCTATTCTGGCGCCGGGCCTGCCAGGCAAAGTAGCGCCAAAAACTGCCGGCCGGATTCTGGCAAAAGTGATCATCAGGTTGTTGTATGAGGAAATGGCCGGTTAATTCGCTATTGGTTACGGAGGTGCTTTATATGCGTTTAAAAGGGATCAGAGTCGGTTTTGCCCTGACTGGATCTCATTGTTGTCTTGACCTGGCGCTACCGCAGGTACGCAAATTAGTTAATGAAGGAGCCGAGATATTTCCCATCATTAGCAGCTCTGTAGATACCACGGATACCAGATACGGTACCAGTGAAAAGTGGGAAAACATGCTTATCAGCTTTACCGGACGAACAGCTTTCAAAACTATCACGGAAGTAGAAGACGTCGGTCCGAAGAAATTATTTGATATAATGGTGGTAGCGCCGTGCACAGGCAACACATTGGCTAAAATAGCCAACGGTATCACTGACGGGGCGGTGTTGATGTCTGTAAAGGCACATCTGCGCAACCAGAGACCGGTGGTTCTGGGCATATCCACGAATGACGGTCTGGGTTTAAACGCCAAAAACATCGGACTGCTGCTAAATGTAAAAAATATTTACATGGTGCCTTTTGGACAGGATAATCCCGTTGAAAAACCGAATTCTTTAGTATCAAAATGGGATCTTGTCACAGAAACGGTGCTTGAGGCGCTAAAAGGAAAGCAGTATCAACCCGTTTTAACTTCTTATTAGAATCAGTATTGATTACCTGATTTTGAAATTTATAAAATAATTTATGTTGTTAATGGGGGGAATAAAACATGAGAAAATACAATTTAGCAATTGTCGGCGCCAGCGGCGCAGTAGGCCAGGAACTGATTAAAATACTGGAGGAACGCAACTTTCCGGTGGGAGAGCTTAAAATGTGTGCGACCACTCGATCCGCTGGCAAAGAGCTGCTCTTCCGAGGAAAACCGCATGTTGTCGAGGTAACGACACCCGATTCTTTTAACGGCATGGATATCGCTCTTTTCGCCGGTGGGATTGCCAGTAAGGAATTTGGCCCGGCCGCGGTTGAAAGAGGGGCAGTAGTTATTGATAACAGCAGCAATTTCAGGATGGATCCTGCAGTGCCGCTGGTGGTGCCGGAGGTTAATCCGGAGGATGTGAAATGGCATAAAGGCATTATTGCCAATCCCAATTGTTCAACCATACAAATGGTGGTGGCTTTAAAGCCGATACATGACGCTGCTGTAATCAAAAGGGTGGTGGTAGCAACTTACCAGGCAGTATCGGGGGCTGGACGGGAAGGCATAAATGAATTGATGTCACAGACAAAAAGCGTGCTGGAACAGGGGGATGTAAATCCAAATGTCTTCCAGTACCAGATTGCTTTTAACTTGATACCGCACATCGATGTTTTTACGGACCTGGATTATACCAAGGAAGAATGGAAAATGGTGCGGGAGACACAAAAGATACTGAACGATGATTCGATAGCAATTACCGCGACCACGGTAAGGGTTCCAGTAGCCCGCAGCCATTCTGAAGCAATTAATATTGAAACAGAGAAAAAACTTACTGCCGCCGAGGCGAAAAAGTTATTTGCACAATTTCCGGGTATCATAGTGGTAGATGACCCGGCTGAAAAGAAATATCCGATGCCTTTGTTTACTTCTGGCCGCGACGAGGTTTTTGTAGGGCGGATCAGAGAAGACAATTCGATTGCCAACGGCTTGAATATCTGGGTAGTGGCAGACCAAATCCGCAAGGGTGCAGCTACCAACACAATCCAGATTGCCGAATTGGTAGTTAAATACGGATGCTTGCCGGGTAAATAAGTTTTTTTCTAAGGCCGGCAAACGTCTAAAGGAGGCCGGTCATGAAATTTATTATTCTTAAGTTTGGAGGCACTTCCCTTATAAACAATGATTTGCGCGGGAAGGTAGTTTCCAAGGTGTTAGAAACCAGGCAGCGGGGATATGTTCCCTTGGTAGTCGTTTCAGCTATCGGCCGGTTGGGAGATCCTTATGCCACCGATACGCTTCTCTCCTATGCGAGGGAAGGCGGCAAAGAACTGTTGCCTCGCGAGTCAGATCTGTTAATGCACTGCGGTGAAATCATATCAGGGGTAATATTGGCTGCTACCCTGCAGAAAACAGGATGCCCGGCCGTTCTTCTGACTGGTGCACAGGCTGGCATTATTACCAGCGGCGAACATAATAATGGCAAGATATTGAAAATTAACCCGGAAAACATATTAAAAAACGCGCAGGATGGGAAAATAGTCATTGTCACCGGCTTCCAGGGTGTTACCGAAGACGGAGAGATCACGACCCTGGGCCGGGGAGGCAGTGACACCACCGCGGCAGCGCTCGGGGTTGCACTGAACGCGAGCAGTGTAGATATCTATACTGACGTGGAAGGAATAATGACGGCGGATCCGCGGATTGTGGCTGAAGCCAGGCCGCTGGAGACGGTTACGTACAATGAAATCTGCCAACTTGCCCGCGAGGGCGCCAAGGTAGTCCACCCGCGTGCAGTTGAAATAGCTATGCAGAAAAGCATACCCCTCAGGATCAAGTGTACTTTCAGTGATGCTCCGGGCACCCTCGTGACCAACGAAAAGCCGTATCAAAGCATCGATATTACCGGAGACCGGACCATCACGGGGATTACTCATATTCATGATATTACCCAGTTCAGGATTTCTACAAAGGATGCCGCTGACATACCGGACTTTCAGAGGCGCGTGTTCAAAGCGCTTGCATTGGCGGGGATCAGCGTCGATTTTATAAATGTCGGTCCGGAGGCCGTCTTTTTTACAATAAATAATGCTGTGGTTGCAAAAGCCCTGCAGGTTTTGGACAACATGGGAATAACCCCGGAAGTTTTTCCCGACTGTGCGAAAGTAGCTGCGGTAGGGGCAGCTATGACAGGCGTGCCTGGTGTAATGGCCAGAATTGTCGAGGCACTGGCCCGGGAAAAAGTACAGATCCTGCAGTCTGCCGATTCTTACACAACGATCTGGGTTCTTGTAAGGAAAGAGGACATGGAAAAAAGTATACGCGCTTTGCACCGGCAGTTTGGTGGTGAAATGTAGATAAGCCATATAGGAATATGTATAAGAAGGTGAAAGACTTGAATACTGATTTTGGACGTATATTGACAGCCATGGTGACACCTTTTAACAAGGACTTGACCATAAATTTTGACCTGGCGCAAAAACTGGCCAGGCGCTTGGTTCAATCCGGATCAGACGGTTTGGTAATTGCCGGAACAACGGGAGAGAGCCCCACGCTCACAAAAGAGGAAAAGATTGAGCTGTTTAGAGTTGTAGTGGAAGAGGTGGGAGGAAAAGCTTCGGTTATCGCCAATACCGGTGGCAATTCAACCGCAGAAAGCATTGCTCTAACACAAGCTGCTCAAAAAGTCGGTATAGATGGTGTTATGCTGGTGGCCCCGTATTACAATAAGCCATCCCAGGAAGGGATGTACGAGCATTTTAAGTCAGTGGCGGAAAGCACCGACCTGCCAATAATTATATATAATATTCCAGGCAGGACCTCCGTAAACTTATTGCCCCGGACTATGGCAAACCTGGCTGAAATCGGCAATATTGTTGCGATAAAAGAATCAAGCGGTAATATGGACCAGATTAGCGAGCTAAGGCTGTCCCTGCCGGAACACTTTTCCATATACAGTGGGGACGACTCATTGACGCTCCCTATTCTGATGCTGGGGGGAAAAGGGGTTATCAGCGTGGCGTCGCACCTGGTTGGGGAGCGCATGCAGGATATGGTTAACGCCTTTACTTCAGGAAACGTTATCCTGGCTAGAAATATTCATCTGGAACTATACCCTTTCTTTAAAGGGATATTTATAACTACCAACCCGGTTCCGATCAAGTGCGCTCTCGATATGGCGGGGTGGTCGGTAGGAGCGCCCAGACTGCCGCTGGTTGAAACCAACCAGCAGGAAAAAGAATTTATCAGAAAGCTAATGGAGAGCATGCGACTGCTGTAAAGTATTGATTACTGGAATAAACAGCCGCAGTTAAAAGCTGCGGCTGATTAACGTGATTAGCCTTTAAATATTTTCAAGACAGGAGGTGATAAATTGGCAAAAAACAACAAATTGTCCCTAATACCCCTGGGTGGACTGGGCGAAATTGGTAAAAATATGATGGTAGTAAAATTCAAGGACAATATTTTAATCATTGACTGTGGTTTAATGTTTCCGGAAGAAGAAATGCTCGGTATTGATATAGTTCTTCCGGATATAACCTATCTATTGGAAAACAGGGAACTTGTAAAAGGAATTGTCCTTACCCACGGTCATGAGGACCATATCGGGTCCCTGCCTTATGTGCTCCGCCATTTAAATGTACCGGTATACGGAACCAGACTTACTCTCGGGCTACTGGAGGGTAAGCTCAAGGAGCAGAATATTCTTGGAGATGTCTCCCTGAATACGGTTAAACCGAGGGATGTCGTCCAGATAGGACTTTTTAAGGTGGAGTTCATCAGGGTTTCACACAGCATCCCGGACGCTGTCGCACTGGCGATACATACACCGATTGGTGTTGTTATGCATTCTGGCGATTTCAAGTTTGACCTGACCCCTGTCGACGGGCAAGTGACAGATTTCCAACGCCTAGCGCAGCTTGGGGAAAAAGGCGTGCTGGTTTTAATGTCTGATAGCACAAATGCAGAACGGCCAGGATATACCATGTCCGAAAGAGTTGTGGGAAATACCTTTGACGAGAATTTCCGGCAGGCAAATGAACGCATTATTATCACTACATTCGCTTCAAACGTGCACCGGTTACAGCAGGCTATCCAGACAGCGTACAAGCATGACCGCAAGGTTGCTGTTGTAGGCAGGAGCATGGTCAATGTAATCAGTGTAGCAAACGAACTTGGTTACATGGATATTCCAGAAGGAATATTAATTGAACTGGACGAAGCCAGCAAACTTGCCAGGAACAAGGTGGTCATCCTCACTACCGGAAGCCAGGGCGAACCTATGTCTGCCTTAACCAGGATGGCCCTGTCGGATCACCGCCAGGTGGATATTTATCCGGGTGATACAATTATTATTTCGGCCGCACCAATACCTGGTAATGAAAAGCTGGTCGCACGCATAATCAACCAACTGTTCAAGCTTGGAGCGAAGGTTATTTATGAGCTGGCTAATGACATCCATGTATCTGGTCATCCCAACCAGGAAGAGCTTAAACTGATGCTTAACCTCGTACGGCCAAAATTCTTTGTGCCGATTCACGGCGAATACAGGATGTTGATCAAACATGCCGAATTGGCGAAAGATGTCGGAGTGCTGCCGCAAAATATTTTTGTGGCCGAAAATGGACAGGCACTTGAATTTAGCCGCCGTTCGGGACGTATCACCGGCAGGGTGGCATCTGGGAAAGTCCTGGTTGACGGGCTCGGCGTAGGTGATGTCGGAAATATTGTGCTCAAAGACCGCAAATTGCTTTCACAGGAGGGAATCCTGATCATAGTATTAACCATGGACCGCGAAAGCAAGCAGGTGATCGCCGGCCCGGATATTATCTCCAGGGGGTTTGTCTACGTGAGGGAGTCGGAAGTACTTTTGGAGGAAGCCAAAGCCAGGGTTCAAAGCGCACTGGACAAGTGCTCTGAAAAAGGTATATCAGAATGGGCAGGCATCAAGTCCCAGGTTAGGGACGCAGTTGGGAAATATCTCTATGAAAAAACCAGAAGACGCCCCATGATCTTGCCAATTATTATGGAAGCCTAGCAAAGATAAAATCAAAAGCCGCTGTAAAAGCGGCTTTTGTTAATGCACAAAGGCTTTCTGGTACTGAACCAGCTTGGCTCCCATGATCCGCGTCCAGTAAACGGCAACTTATAAATCTTTAAGCTTGTATCAGTTAACTGATGTAAGTAACCTTAAATATGTTGTTTTCCAGTGTTTTTACCGGCGGTGCTGGATCAATTACCAAGCATGAGTACTACACCGGCTTTCTGGTCATCTTTTTCAAATGTAACCCGGATTGTGATATCAAAATCCTTGAAAATCTTAGTTAGGTCAGCTATCAGGCCCACCCTGTCTTTAGCCTTGATAACCATCCTTATACCCGGCTTGCCGTGACCGACCGTTTGTTCTATGGTGGTGCCCGGTGTATCGGCCATATTTCTCTTGCATTTTCTGGAGTCTTCTGATATCTTGGAATAGGAGTTTAACAATAAAAAAATAAGTGCAGGGGAGCTGAAGTGATTCAGCTGAGAAAGAATGTAAGTTCTGACCCAATGAACCTGATCTGGGTAATGCCAGCGTAGGGAGTGCAATCGTTATTGGTGCGTTTGTAACCTTTTACCAGTTCAGGTAAAAGGTTATTTTATTATCAGGGTGATTTTCAGATTGTTACATAAGGACGTGGGGGTTATATGAAAACTGTATTAACAATTGCGGGATCGGATTCGTGCGGCGGCGCGGGCATACAGGCTGACCTGAAGACGTTCAGCGCGCTTGGTACTTACGGCATGAGCGTGATCACAGCTATAACTGCGCAGAACACCATGGGTGTGCTCAATGTGAGAGAACTGGACGCAGATATCATCAAGGACCAGATTAACTGCCTTTTTGATGATATCAAAATTGACGCAGTCAAGGTAGGTATGGTATCAAGCATAGAGATTATAAACGTGATCGGAGAGTGCCTGAAAAAGAACAGGTCGATTAACATCGTCATCGACCCGGTCATGGTCTCCAAAAGTGGTTACCACCTGCTGCGGGAGGAAGCCAAGGATGAACTGGTGAAAGTGCTGTTTCCCCTGGCTGACGTGGTGACTCCGAACCTCTTCGAGGCGGAGTTAGTCACCGGCGACAAAATTGAAAACCTGGCGCAGATGGAAGAAGCAGCCGTAATAATAAACGGACTTGGTGGTATGAAGGTAATTGTCAAGGGGGGGCACCTGACTGGTGACGCCATAGATGTGGTGTATGACGGCAAAAATTTTAATTACCTTAAGGGGAGAAGGATAGAAACAAAGAACACCCATGGCACAGGCTGCACATTCTCATCGGCCATAGCGGCCCTGCTGGCCAGGGAATTCCCGTTCCGGGAGGCAACCGAGCAGGCGAAAGAATATATAAACGGCGCTATAGAACATTCGTTCGTTCTTGGCCGCGGCGTCGGTCCAACCAACCATTTTTACAATTTATATCAGAAGGCGGGTTATCAAAATGACTAAAGCGAGAAAGATAGGAGCCTTCAGGTTTTTTACCCTCTGG
This sequence comes from Desulfotomaculaceae bacterium, assembly GCA_028709235.1. GTDB lineage: Bacteria > Bacillota > Desulfotomaculia > Desulfotomaculales > Pelotomaculaceae > Syntrophopropionicum. The sequence goes on along the minus strand of JAQVXL010000001.1, from coordinate 28,036 downwards.
TTTGGAGCTGCCGTCTCGCGGCAATAGGTGGTTGAAGCCTGCCAGGCGCATGGCTACCGCGGCGAACGTCAGCGATGACCGATTCATTCCCAGCGCCGCAGCCCTCATACTATTACTATGGGCCTGTCCGGGTAAATGGTGACTAACTTGCTGGAAAGAGTCCAGCCGGAACTTTCGGAATAAGGCTGTTTGATTATATGTACATCTGTCGAAGACGGTAAAAGAGGGAGAATAGAATGTCTGTAAACTATAGCCTGTATCTTGTCACAGACCGGGGCATGCTCAGAAAAAAAAGTTTATACAGCGCGGTGGAAGCGGCGCTTAGAGGCGGTGTCACTCTTCTCCAGCTCAGGGAGAAGGACGCGGGCAGCGGTGAATTTTATAATATCGCCCTGGAGATGAAAAAGCTGGCCAACTCATACGGTGTGCCACTGATTATCAATGACAGATTGGATATCTCTCTTGCGGTGGATGCGGACGGGCTGCATATTGGGCAGGACGACCTGCCCTTGCAAGTTGCCAAAAAGTTGCTTGTTCCGGGAAAAATACTAGGCTATACGGTTTCAAATGTGGTTGAGGCAGTATACGGGGAGAAAAACGGCGCAGATTATCTCGGTGCCGGCCCGATATACCACACCGGGAGCAAGGTGACCGAAATAGAACCCATCGGTACGGCAAAGTTAAAAGAAATTAGAGAAAGCGTATCTATACCCGTCGTCGGTATAGGCGGCATCGGGATGCCCAATATTGTTGAAGTAAAGAAATCGGGGGTCCAGGGTATTTCCGTCATATCTGCTATCTTAGCCAAAGATGATGTTGAAGCAGCGGCCAGAGACCTTAAAAGCGCCTGGAGTGAATAGTGTTATAACGATAGATATTATTTGGAAGGAAGGATGTATGAGCTTGAATTACACTACTCAGATGAACGCAGCCAGGAAAGGTATTATTACCGTGGAAATGGAGGCGGTAGCCCGCAAGGAACTGGTGGAACCTGAAAAGCTAAGGAGACTAATAGCGGAGGGTAAAGTAGTCATTCCAGCTAACAAGAACCATGGTTCACTTGAACCGTGTGGCATTGGAGAGGTTTTAAAGACCAAAATTAATGTAAATCTAGGCATATCCAAGGATTGCTGTAATATTGAAACCGAGCTGGAGAAGGTGCGTAAGGCTGTAGAGTTGAAGGCTGACGCTATTATGGATCTGAGCTGCTATGGTAAAACCGAGGAGTTCAGGCGCAGACTGGTTGAAATGTCACCGGCTGCGATTGGCACCGTGCCGGTATATGACGCCGTTGGGTTCTACGATAAAGAACTGGAAAAAATAACGGCGGAAGAATTTTTAGGAGTAGTGGAAAAACACGCGCTGGATGGTGTCGATTTTATGACCATCCATGCCGGCATCAACAGGGAAACAGCAGCTCGGTTCAAAAAGAATCCGAGGCTGACCAATATTGTATCCAGAGGCGGCGCCCTGCTATATGCCTGGATGGAATTAAACAACCAGGAAAACCCGTTTTTTGAATACTATGATGAGCTTCTTGATATCTGCCGCAAGTATGATGTTACTGTCAGCCTCGGTGATGCCTGCCGTCCCGGCAGTATCAAGGACGCCACTGACGCTTCCCAGGTTCAGGAATTGATTATCCTTGGGGAACTGACAAAACAAGCCTGGGAAAAGGATGTCCAGGTGATGATCGAGGGACCGGGGCACATGGCGTTAAACGAGATAGCGCCCAATATGCTTTTTGAAAAGAAATTATGCCACGGAGCTCCATTTTATGTATTGGGTCCGCTTGTTACCGATGTTGCTCCCGGCTACGATCATATTGCGAGCGCAATTGGCGGTGCAATTGCGGCTGCCAATGGAGCAGACTTTCTGTGTTACGTCACACCGGCGGAACACTTACGGCTTCCCTCACTGGAAGATATGAAAGAGGGCATCATCGCTTCGCGCATTGCCGCCCACGCCGCTGATATAGTAAAGGGTGTGCCGGGGGCGGCGCGATGGGATGAAGAAATGAGTACGGCCAGGCGCAACCTGGACTGGACGAAGATGTTTGAACTGGCGATAGACCCGGAGAAGGCTGTGCGTTACAGAGCTGAGTCCACGCCGGAGAACGAGGACAGCTGCACTATGTGCGGCAAGATGTGCGCAGTACGCAATATGAATAAGGTTTTAAGTGAAAAAAACCTGTGGAAACAGACATTGCCATGAAAAACAAGGGTATCGTTTTGTTTGTCGACTTTGACGGGACGATAACGAAAAAAGACACATGCGCTGCCATGGTCGAGGCATTCGCAGGTGACGGCTGGCGCGAAATTAACGAGCGCTGGAAGAGGAAAGAGATTTCCACAGAACAGTGCGCGAATATGACCTTTAATCTTTTCCAGGCTGACCTCATCGATCTAAAAAGACTGCTGGACACCATGGAAATAGACGATTATTATATGGAATTCCTGGAATTATGCCGGAATTGGAACCACAAGGTCTATGTGCTCAGCGACGGTTACGATTTTTGTATTGAAGCTGTATTTGAAAAGTACCAGGTTGAAGTACCCTATTATGCAAACAGACTGGTTTATGACGGCGGTTTTAAAATAGAATGTCCGGGCATAAATCCGGCATGCGGCATTTGCGGGACTTGTAAAACAAGGCTAATGGAGGAATTGAAAGGCGAAGAAAATACCGTAATTTATGTCGGAGACGGGTATTCAGACACCTGCCCCGCCACAAAGGCCGATGTTGTTTTCGCAAAGAAGGACTTGTACCGATTCTGCAAGGGTAACGGGATCAGCGCCAGGTATTTTGCTAACTTTAAAGATATAATTATATATCTAAAATCAGTGTCATAGTATTTTTGCATTATAAATACACAGGTTTAACCCGTGTATTTTTTTATTATAAATACATACTAAGAATGACTATGACAGTTAATAAATATTATTCTGGAGTGAAGTTAATGAAAAAGCAGGGTTATGAACCTGAACCAGGTGTTTTTCCCTATAGCCCTATCCCACCGCCAGAGCCGGGCATTGAGCCGGGACCGGAGCGGCATGAGGATCCGGATAGGAACAACGATCCCGATCGGGAGCCCAGGCACGGCCGCAGGGTGTCCGGCAAGTCTAAAAACTCCCTGGAGGCGATGAAAGAAGTAGGAACAACGCAAGTGCCGGAGATAAAGAGTAATATCCATTGCCTCACCATTATCGGCCAGATTGAAGGACACCTGGTTCTGCCGCCGCAGAATAAAACCACCAAGTATGAACACATGATCCCGCAGCTGGTGGCCCTTGAGCAGGCTTCCGAAATAGAGGGTATTCTGATTGTCCTCAACACGGTAGGCGGGGACGTGGAGGCCGGCCTGGCCATTGCCGAGATGATCGCCGGCATGTCCAAGCCCACGGTATCGGTAGTTCTGGGCGGGGGTCATTCCATAGGCGTGCCGATAGCCGTGGGAACGCACTATTCTTATATCGCCAATACAGCCAGCATGACCATCCATCCAATTCGTCTCAACGGACTGGTTATTGGTGTGCCGCAGACATATGAATACCTGGACAAGATGCAGGACCGGGTGGTCCGTTTTACCACAGAGCACTCAAAAATAAGCGAGGAAAAGTTTCGCGAATTGATGTTTCGCACCGGGGAGCTGGCCAGGGACATCGGAACTGTTTTAATCGGACGGGAGGCCGTGGACGTGGGACTGATTGATGAAGTCGGCGGTATAGGTGATGCTGTAAAGAAACTGAATAATTTGATCGAGGAATGGAAAAAGAGCCGGAAAGAGGTGTCGCTTCAGTGATTTTATATACACCGATGCAGTTAGAACTGGTGCTGGAAGGTCTTGACAATACTAAATACCCCGATTACAAGGAAATTCAATATAAAGGCGTGCCGATGCTGGTGGAAGGAGCGGGCTTCGGCAAGCAAAGGATAGTGAAGCTTTTAAGTACTGACCCCTTCGACTACCTCAAACCGGAGATGGCGCCGGGCAGCATAATTGAGACGTGAGACGTGGAAGTGGAAATTGTCGCTGCGGCTTTAGCCGATTAGCGAAATGTGGACGTAGCCCTTTACTTTGTAGTATAACCTGCGTGTCACGTGTCGCTATTTGGAGTGACTGGCTCTTCCATTATCTCTTGTTTCCCCTGAGAGATTTGGAGTTAAGGTCAAAATTAAAATTAGTTTGTTTATAAGGACATGCCTCCTGTGCTATAATTATTAAGTGTCTAGTTACGGGAGGTGTTTTTTTGACTGTTTTTCAAGCGCTGGTGATGGGCGTAATCCAGGGTTTAGGCGAGTTTCTTCCCATATCCAGCTCAGCGCATCTGGTTCTGGCGCCATGGGTGTTTGGCTGGGACGCTCCCGGCCTGTCATTTGACGTGGCGCTGCACATGGGGACACTAGTCGCCGTGGTGGCATATTTCTGGCGGGACTGGGTGGAGCTCTTCAGCGAAGCGATTATAAAGCGCAGGAGTACAAAAAAAGCTTCACTGTTCTGGTACCTGTTGATAGCGACCATTCCCGGTGCGCTGGCTGGTTATATTTTAGAAGAACAGGCGGCGACTGTTTTTAGAGACCCGCTGCTCATAGCCACCATGCTGATTATTATGGGCTTAATTCTGTTCCTGGTCGACCGACGCGCCGCAAACAGGAAAGAGATAACCAGTATATCTTTTTCAGACAGCCTGCTGATCGGGTTATCTCAGGCTTTTGCCATTATACCGGGTGTTTCCCGCTCCGGTGTAACCATGACTGCGGGGCGTGCTCTCGGCCTTACCCGGGAAACTGCGGCGAGGTTTTCATTTTTGCTGTCCACCCCGATCATCTTTGGGGCGGGAGTGATGCAATTAAAGGACATTGCGGCCGCAGGTATTAACCTGGCTTTTATCACAGGAGTTGTTACATCCGCAGTTGTTGGGTTCCTTGCCATCGGGTTTCTGCTGAAATACCTGACTCAACGCAGTTTCGCGATTTTCGCATGGTACCGGTTCCTGATCGGATTTGCAGTGATCGTGCTGTTCTATGTCAGAATGCCATAGCTACAGTTTAAGTTGCAGCAGCGGAAGGCCCTCTCAATATGCCGGGAGGGCTATTTATTTAAAGGAATTTCAGCCAAACTGTGGTATATTGTTTCTGGAGGGGTGAAGATGGGGGCCTTGAGTCAAATAAAAGACGAACTCAAATACGAAATATTAGGCATCGCTCTGGTGGCGCTGGGTGTTTTAGGCATTGTCTGCCTTCTATTGCCTGATGCCGGCCTGCTCAGCGGTTTTATAGAAAAAACATTAAAAAGCATTGCCGGCGAGGGACGGTTTATTTTTCCTTTCCTTTTAATCCTGATTGGGGCAAAACTTGTGCGCAAACGGGCTCAGGCCAGCATTTCCGAAAGAATGTACGGGGTCATATTGTTGTTCCTGGTCGCTCTCGCGTTGTTTCACCTGGTAATTCCGGTTGAGGATTCCTTTTCAGCAGGCTTAGCAGGTGATGGAGGAGGGTTGATCGGAGCCCTGATTAGCTTTGTTACTATAAAATCCTTTGGCATCATCGGCACCTATGTTATTTTAATTACTTTTGGTCTGATCGCGCTGCTGCTTCTGACCAATCTATCAACAGCTGCCATGGTGAAAAGTTTTACCGTGAAAGTGCGGCAAACCTTTAAAAATGCTGCTCGAGGTATCATGAATTTCCTTTTTGAAGAGGTGGAAGATGAAGATGAAAAAGCAGCGGAGCCTTCCTCGCCGGTCATTATTGACCATGAGGGGGAACAGTTTTCCATAGTTAAGAGGCAAAGCAGAATAAAAGAAAAGAGAGAAAAAGAAAAGATACCTGTACCGCCTGCTACAAAAAAGAATGTTGAGATTTCCTCTGAAATTGCCGAAGAAAGTATCACAGAGGAGCAAAAGGAAGCTGAAGAAATTTTTCCTGTTTTTACTAAAAGCAATATGCAGGAATTATCCTCATTCCAACTGCCGCCTATTTCTATTCTCGCGCGCTCACACCGGATTAAAAACAACCGTATGAGCAAGGATATCAGTGAGAATATACGTATATTGGAAGAAACCCTGGAGAGCTTCGGGGTAAAGGCCAAGATTCTCCAGGTTTCCAGGGGTCCGGCCATTACCCGCTATGAAATCCAGCCTCCTCCCGGGGTAAAAGTTAGCCGGATTGTCAGCCTGGCAGATGATATCGCCCTGTCAATGGCTGCGCCGGACGTGCGCATTGAGGCGCCTATTCCCGGTAAGGCCGCCGTGGGAATAGAGGTGCCAAACAAAGAGATTTCTATGGTTCACCTGAGGGATCTTCTCGAATCGCAGGAATTTGTCCAGTCGGGGTCCAAGCTTACAATAGCGCTGGGTAAGGATATCGCAGGCAACCCCGAGGTGGCTGACCTTGCTAAAATGCCGCATTTATTGATAGCAGGGGCTACGGGCTCTGGTAAAAGCGTATGTCTGAACACGTTAATTGCCAGCATCCTTTTTAAAGCCACGCCGGATGAGGTCAAGCTGCTCATGATAGATCCCAAAATGGTTGAACTGGCGACCTATAACGGCATACCGCATCTGGTGTACCCGGTAGTCACCGACTCCAAGAAGGCTGCTACGGCACTGCGCTGGGCGGTCAGGGAGATGGAACGCCGCTATGAATTTTTCGCGCAGGCGGGGGTGCGCGACATAACCCGCTACAACAAGTTGTTTAAAAACAAAGAACCAGGTGGCGGGCAACCCCTGCCCATGATAGTTGTTATTATTGATGAACTGGCTGACCTGATGATGGTTGCGCCAGCGGACGTGGAGGACGCTGTATGCAGGTTGGCGCAGATGGCCAGAGCCGCCGGCATACACCTGGTTGTGGCTACCCAGCGTCCTTCCGTGGACGTGATCACAGGGCTGATAAAAGCCAACATTCCATCAAGAATTTCATTCGCTGTTTCATCCCAAATAGATTCCCGTACTATCCTGGACATGGCCGGTGCGGAAAAACTGCTGGGGAAAGGTGATATGCTCTTTTACCCTGTGGGAGCGTCCAAACCGGTGCGGATCCAAGGGGCGTATCTGTCAGACCGCGAAGTGGAGGACTTGGTCAATTACCTTAAAAAACAGGCCGAACCAGTTTATGACGAGGAGATACTTTCCTCAGAACCGGAAGGAGAAACAATGCCCCAAATAGAGGACGAGCTTCTGCCGCAGGCGGTTAAGATCTTGATCGAAAGCGGACATGCCTCCATCTCCATGCTGCAAAGAAGGCTGCACATAGGATATGCCAGAGCTGCGCGTTTGATTGATATAATGGAACAGAGAGGTATTGTGGGCGGTTACGAAGGGAGCAAGCCGCGGTCCATATTAATGACGTTGGAGCAGTACAACCAGGTTTTTAGAAAAGCCAAGTAGTTATAAAATACCTTTAAAATAAATAGTTTAAACCCTGTAAATCCTGTAATAAAATATAATTATTTTTAATTTTTCATATAGAAAGACACCGCAATATATTTTTCTAAAAAGGAAAACCTAAAAATATTGAAAATTTCGACCCCTGGTTATGTGTTAACCGGCATGTTTTACCAGATGCCGCAGGCCGTAAAATTTTATTCTTATTCGTATCTATTAATAATAGTGAGGTTTTAGACAGAATTAATATGATCGCAGAAATTACAATTGACGAAGCCCTCAAAATGGAAAACACCTTGTTGCTGGATGTCCGTTCAGAAGGTGAATTTAATGAAGATACAATACCGGGGGCTGTTAATGTCCCTGTTTTAAACAATGAAGAGCGGGCTATGGTGGGGACCTTATACCGCCAGGATGGCCCGGTTCCTGCCAGGAGACTGGCTCTGGAACTGGTAGCGCCGAAGCTGCCATCGAAAATAGCTGCAGTAAATCATATCGCTACCAGCGACGACCTGATCGTCTTCTGTTGGCGTGGGGGCGAGCGCAGCCGGTTTATGGCTGCAGTGCTCGATACTATGGGTTACGATGTGTACCGTATTAAAAGAGGGTACAAATCTTACCGCCGCTATGTGAACGAGTACTTGAAAAAAGAAAAGCTGACCCAGACAGCTGTCGTACTGCACGGGCTGACCGGAGTGGGGAAGACTGAAGTGCTGGAACTCCTGGGGCAAAAAGGGCTGCCGGTGCTGGACCTGGAAGGTCTGGCCAGGCACAGGGGATCAGTTTACGGCAAGATTGGCCTGCCCCCTTCACCGAAGCAAAAAGCTTTTGAGAGTGAAATTGTTAAGTTTCTATCGTCAATAGATAAAAAAGGAATTTTTATAGTAGAGTGCGAGAGCAAAAGGGTCGGCAACCTGATAGTCCCGCTGCCATTAATGAACTCGATCAGAAACGGTATCCGGGTTTTACTTTATGCCCCTCTGGCAGAAAGGGTCAGCCGGATCCGTAATATATACACGGACGGGCCCGCGCATAACGTGGAAGAACTGCAGGAGGCCACTTTATCACTAGTGAAAAGATTGGGCCGGGCTAGAGTTGAAGAGCTGAACAAGATGCTGGAAGAGAGGAACTTTGAACCAGTTTTTGCATACTTGCTGACAAAATATTATGACCCGCTGTATAAATACCCGGATGGGCCAAGTGAGGAGTACGATTGCTCTATTGACACAAGTGACGTGGAAAAAGCGGCAATACAAATTCTGAACTTTGTTACAGGCCTGCCGGAATACAAATCTTACAACGACAAACTATCATAACAATAATCACCTTAGCTGTTGGGAGGCGAAGTGGTGGAAATCGGCAACAGGCTAAAAGAGGCAAGGCTTGCCAGGGGACTCACTCTGGAAGATGTGGAAGAAGAAACAAAAATTCGCAAGAAATACATTATGGCATTAGAGATGGAGCAGTTTGAAGTATTACCTGGGCCTATCTATGCTAAGGCATTTCTAAAAAACTACGCAAAATATTTAAACATCAACCAGTATGAGATTATGGACGCTTTTAAACAGAGACAGAGTAGAGAGACTGTTCACGAAGAGCATGGCAGCCAATCGGCAGAAAAAAAGATTGCAACTAAAAATATGGTGGATAAAAAGGTTGTAGCTAATAGAAAGCCGACCTACTGGCTTTATGCCGCAGCAGTGCTGCTGGTAGCCGCAGTTGTTGTTTCTCTTGTCTACGGGAGCAAGGGTTTGTGGTCAAACAGCGCTGAGGTAAATGAAGGAGAACAGCAAATAGAAGAGCAAATTACCACCCAGGACAACACCGGGCAGCAGGATCGCATCCAGTATGATTTCACCAATATTACCGGCGTTAAAATTGTTCTCAATGTGATAAGCGATAGGAGTTGGGTTCAAGCGATAGTAGACGGGAATGACGCCTTTCTGGGTGAACTGACGGCAGGAGAATCAAGAACTTTTGAGGGCAAAGAAAAAATTCGTATTATCCTGGGCAACGCGGGAGCAGTAGAGGTGCTTGAAAACGATCAGAGCCTGGGGTTCCTTGGAGATATGGGCGCTGTTGTGGAGCAGGAATTTAAAGCCCCCGCAGACCAGTAGTCAATCTGTTTTATTGTTTTAATTGCTTTAAACTGTTTTACTCCGGGAAAACGGTTATACCCAGCGCGCCCAGGCCGGTATGAGTGCCGATTACGGCTCCGAGGGTTGAGCATACCGGTTCGTCACAGTTCAAGAGCGGCACAATTTTTTGATAAAGCTGCTCCATACCCGCCGGGTCCATCCCATGTATCAGGGAGCACTTGACCCTGCGTTTGCCTGCTTTCTTCTCTATGATTTGCACGAGCCTGTCAATGGCTTTCGCCCTGCCCCTGGTTTTTTCCAGGGGTTGCACTATACCGTCCTTTAAATACAATATCGGCTTGATACTCAGGATATTTCCCAGCAGGGCTTGCGCTTTGCCAATCCGCCCGCCCCGGGCCAGGAATTCCAGAGTATCAACAATAAAATATAACATTCCTTCTGAAACCATCTTTCTTACAATCCCGATAATTTCATCTTTGTTTTTACCTTCACTTGCCGCGCGAGCCGCTTCCAGGACGATCATACCAAGCCCCATGCTGGCCTGTTTTGAATCTATCACTACGATATCGGCGTCCGGCAACATATCTCTGGCCATCCGGGCAGACTGACAGGTGCCGCTTAATGCGGAGGAGAGATGGATAGAGATGACACTACTGCCAGAAGAGGACAGTTCCTTGTAAACACAAAGGAATTCTGCCGGTGCGGGTTGGGATGTCCTGGAATATTCTTTTCTTTCAACCTGGCGAATGTAAAATTGTTCAGTATCAATATCCACACCGTCCCTGAACGTTTCATTATCGTTAAAAATCACCATTAAAGGGACCACGGTAATGTCGTATTTCGCCGCCAGGTCTTTTGGCAGGTCTGCGGTGCTATCGGTTACTATCTTGATCAGGTTCATATTATTGTCACACCCAACTTAATCATTTAATATCTGATTGTGAGACGGAGCCAATTATTTATTCTAAGGATATAATCAGGTCGTATACTGGCTGGCCGCCTTCTTGTACTTCAAATTCGTTCCCGATAAAATTTTCCCGCATCTTCTTAGTAAGTTTTTCTACGCTTTCTTTGGGCATGCTTTCCCCGCAATACAGTGTTACCAACCTGCCGTCACCCTCAACCATCAATTTCAGAGTTTCTTCTAGGAGCGTGGCAAGGATCGGTCCGGATGTCATTAAATCGCCTTCTATGATACCGATATATTCATCTTTTTTTATGTTCAGGTTTCCGTATGCAGAATCGCGTATGGCGCGAGTTATTTCAGCTGTGCGGACCGAACTTATAGCTTCTTCCATCTTTTTTATGGCAGTGTCATAATTATCCTCGGTATTCAGGGTCAACAGGGCGCTGATACCCTGGGGAATGCTTTTAGACGGTATCACGGTAATTTCTTTTGTTGACATGGCACGGACCTGGCCGGCAGAAAGAATAATATTTTTATTATTTGGCAGTATTATTATTTTTTCCGCAGGGATCCCGCTCGCGGCCTTTAATATCTCACCGGTGCTGGGATTTAGGGTTTGGCCGCCGGCGATCACAATATCCGCGCCAAGGCTTTTCATAATAGAGGTTATGCCTGCGCCGGCGCCAACCGAGACAATGCCGAACGTTTTGCTGAAACTCACCGGTCCATTATCCGGTAAAGCTTTTTTATTTTGTTCAACCATGTTGTTTATTTTTAAATCGTGTAGTGTGCCGTGCTTGAGGCAACTTTCAAGCACAAGGCCGGGGTGGTTTGAGTGAATGTGTATTTTTAATAAATCATCGCCGCCCACAACCATAAGGCAGTCCCCGAGTGGTGTAAGGCTTTTTTTTATGGTTTCCTGTTGAAGACTGCCGCCTTTTAAAATAAGTTCTGTACAATAAGCGAACTTAATTGATTGGGCAACGTCATGATTTACAGGACTTGATGCGGGTAAGGCATTTATTTTGTCACCGGCCATGGCAGACCATTTTGCCGCCGGTGAGGCTGACTTCAAGGCGCGCCTTGCTCCTTCCAGAATAGTAACGAAACCCTGGCCTCCCGCGTCTACAACCCCGGCCTGTTTCAGCTCAGGCAGCAGATCGGGAGTTTTCTCGAGAGCATTGAAAGCGCCTTTAAATGCTGCCGCCATTGTCCTGAGCAGGTCCACGCTGCGGCGGCTGGCAGCCCCTTCGGCTGATTTCTTGACAACAGTGAGAATAGTGCCTTCAACCGGGCTCATTACCGCCCGGTATGCCATCTGGGAACCGTTATCCATGGCGGCGGCGATGTCAGGGGCAGTCGCGGTTTCTTTTGTGCTTATTGTTTGAGCAAAACCCTGCATGATCTGAGACAGGATTACCCCTGAATTTCCCCTTGCGCCAACCAGAGCGCCCCTGGCCGCTGCCTCGGCCACCATGCCGATATGATCGGTTTCCTGCAGCTGAGCCTCTTTTAGAGCGGCTGTCAGAGTTTGGTACATATTTGAACCGGTATCGCCATCCGGGACAGGAAATACATTTAAAGAATCGATATGTTCCCTTGACTGCTCCAGTAATTCCACCGAACCCCGGAGGATTAATTTTAGGTCATTTCCGTCAAAAGAGTATACTGCCACGATGATTTCCTCCTGCTATAGTGTCACTTTTGTTACTTTCGACACCTATACGCTTTTTCCTTTCACAGGAATGCCAACTAGGTATGATGCAGTATAGGTAAAAATACACCCTAAAGTTAACCTTTGACATTTTTCATTTAAAGTTGTACATTTAATAGAAAATCTTAAGGTAGGTGTTTTTTGTGGCTAAAGAAAACACTTTTGATATCGTTTCCAGGGTGGACATGCAGGAGGTCAGGAACTCCGTGGACCAGTCCGTACGGGAACTGCGCACCCGTTTTGACTTTAAAGGGAGCAGGAGCGATATCATCTTTGACGGAGAGGAGATCACCCTGATCGGGGACGATGATTTCAAGCTCAAAAATGTCGTAGATATCCTGGAAAGCAAGTTGGTCAAGCGGGGAATTAATATCAAGGCGCTAAGGTACGGAAAAATCGAGCCTGCGGCGAAGGACACTGTTCGCCAGAAGCTTAACCTGGTGCAGGGTGTAGACAAGGAGCAGTCAAAAATAATTACCAGGCTGGTTAAAGACAGCAAGCTAAAGGTCCAGGTCAGCATACAAGGGGACCAGCTAAGAATAAGCGGTAAAAATCGTGATAACCTCCAGGAAATAATTCAAATCATCAAAGATTACGAATTTGATATACCCCTGCAGTTTGTAAACTACAGGACTGTTTAAATTAACTTTTTAAAAGACGCCATATTTAATTTTCGGAAGGATATGCAGATGACATTTAAGATAGGGCTTGTCAGCCTGGGTTGCTCAAAAAACCTGGTTGACTCTGAAATTATGCTCGGCCTCATAAAGGATTCCGGTTTTCTTATAACAAACCGGGAACAGGAAGCAGACGTACTGATAATAAACACATGTTCATTTATAGATCAAGCCAAGGAGGAGTCCATAAATACTATTCTGGAACTGGCCCGGTACAAGGTTGACGGTAATTGCCGTTCCATTATAGTAGCCGGGTGCCTGGCCCAGCGCTATCCGCAGGAACTTCTACAGGAAATGCCGGAAATAGACGGACTGGTCGGCACCGGCTCCATTGCAGAGATTGCCGGGGTTATTAATAGAACACTGGCGGGTGAGCGAGTTGCGTTGGTTGGCTTGCCCGGCTATCTGCACCACGCGGAACAAACCAGGATCCAGGCGACACCGTTCTACACGGCATACCTGAAGATCGCGGAGGGGTGTGACAACCGCTGCTCATATTGTGTAATACCGGATATTAGAGGACCTTACAGAAGCAGGGAAATGGAAGATATCCTGGAAGAAGCAGCGGGGCTCGCCGGCCGGGGTGTCAAAGAGCTAGTCCTTACCGCGCAGGATACCACTCTTTATGGTAAAGACATTTATTCCAGGCTGGCCTTGCCTGATTTGTTAGCAGGGATGGAGCGAATAGAAGGACTGCTTTGGCTGAGGATCCTGTATGCCTACCCCTCTTATTTAACCGATAAATTGATCGATACAATGGCCAAAAGCAGTAAAATATGCAGATATCTCGATCTGCCTCTCCAGCATGCCTCGGATACAATCCTCAGACGAATGAATCGAAGAGGGAGTAGGGATGATTACCTCAAGCTGGTGGAAAAACTGCGTCAATCCATACCGGGAATTACCCTGCGCACTTCATTCATTGTAGGGTTTCCCGGAGAAACTGAAGCAGAGTTTCAGGAACTGCTTGATTTTATGTCGCAGGTAAAGTTTGACCGTGCCGGGGTTTTTGTCTATTCGCGCGAGGAGGGTACGGCGGCGGCGAGAGTGACCGGGCAGGTACCGGAAGATATAAAAAATGAGCGGCGGGAAAGGGCGATGGGTCTTCAGCAAGAGATCTCTCTGGATAATAACCGCGGTAAGGTCGGGAAAACGGTGACAGTCCTGGTTGAAGGAACCGGGGATAGTGATATTTACGAAGGCAGAACTGAGAGCGACGCCCCCGGTATCGATGGGAAGGTGTTTTTCAAAGCAAACAAGAATGTGAATTGTGGGGATTTTGTGCGGGTGTTGATCAAAGACGCGTCCTGGTATGATCTTAACGGAAAACTGGCTGAATAAGCCGATTTTTTCGTCATGCCTGAAGTTCCGGTGGAAGCTATTATGTTAATGTTTACCGCTGAAAAATGATTATAGCGACAGTCTCAACCCGCCCTGTTCCAGGGCGGGCTTCCTTTTGGCCAAATGTCTTTTACCCAGCCATTTACTAGGGAAATCAATTAGTGCCTGTGCTATAATAGTGTGGCTGGACTGGATTACTTTGTTTTTAGAAAGGGGATTATCATGCAGTGGAAAGGCTTGAAACTACATATAATAATCTTTTCCCTGCTGATCGGGATAGCGCTTATTTTTGGCGCCCAGCGGATGTACCAGAAATTTTATATAAATGGGCCGATCAATGACGTTTTAAGTGCTAACCAGGCTGTTGAATCATACCAGGTCAGCAGCGAGGGCGGTACAATGCTGGTATCTGTGGATATTAAAAACGACACGGACCTAATGGCGCCTTACAAGGAAATAAGAAAAAATCTGGAGCACGCCATGGGCGGTAAAAGTTTCATGTTAGTCCTGAATGACAAACGTGACGACGGGCTGGAGCAATTATGGTACAGATGCCAATACGCTGTCTACCAGGCGCAGGTCCAGGGCAACTTCGTAGAAATGGCTGAAATAATAAACCGGGAAGCCCTGGTCAGCGGTGCAGAGGCCGACATCACTATTGACCAGGAATATATTTATTTACGATTGCGGCATGGAGACCACACACTGGACGAGGTTATTCCCCGCGGTGCCTACCAGTTTGCTGGAGATAACATGCTTATTGCCGGAGGTGGCGTCAATGATCAGAGAAATTAGTATTGGCATCAGTATGGCGGCGGTAATATCCATGCTTATAATGGGTTACGATGTCACCCCTTTTTTATTTTTGGCGGTCGCAGCCGGGGCATTGTATTACTTCGCAAAGATGAGAGGGTTAATTAACGTCAAAAATTTTGATACTGTCAGCGTCGCGGAACGCCGCGATTTTTCTTTTGATGATATTGGGGGACAGGAATCCGCTATTAAAGAGCTTAAAGAAGCACTTGATTTTATAAAGAACCACTGCAGCATCAAACAACTTGGCATCCGCCCGCTGAAAGGGATTTTACTTACAGGTCCGCCAGGCACCGGGAAGACCTTAATGGCCAAAGCGGCGGCAAATTATACAGACGCTGCTTTTGTGGCCGCCTCCGGGTCAGAATTTATCGAAATGTACGCGGGCGTTGGCGCCCAGCGGGTGAGGAAACTTTTTCAGTCCGCCAGGGAAATAGCCACCCGGCAAAAAAAGGATAATGCGCTCGTATTCATCGACGAAATCGAGATTTTAGGGGGAAAGCGCGGAAAGACCACCAGCCACCTGGAGTACGATCAGACTCTAAACCAATTACTGGTAGAGATGGATGGCCTCAAGGTCGACGATAAAGTAAGGGTGCTGCTGGTTGCTGCTACTAACCGTGACGACATGCTTGACCCGGCTCTTTTAAGGCCAGGTCGTTTTGACCGGCGGGTTAAGGTGGACCTGCCGGATAAAGAAGGCAGGCTGGAAATATTAAAGCTTCATACGAGGAACAAACCTCTGGCTGAGGACGTAAGACTTGAAATAATAGCTAAAGATACTTTTGGCTTCTCCGGCGCTCACCTGGAAAGTCTTGCAAATGAAGCGGCAATTCTGGCCATGAGAGAGGGATTAGAAGAGGTTTCTCAGCATCACTTTAACGAATCAATTGACAAGGTAATGATGGGAGGCAAGCTTGACAAAAGGCCGTCTAAGGCCGAAATGAGGAGGGTGGCTGTGCACGAGTCCGGACATGCTCTGCTCAGTGAAACAGTCCGTCGGGGATCTGTTTCTACGCTTACTGTCACGCCGCGTGGTGACGCGCTTGGATATATGCGCCAGACGCCGGACGATGACACTTACCTGTACACCAAGGACTTTCTGGAGAATCAGATAGCTATTATGCTGGCAGGCTCAGTTGCTGAAGAAATAATTTTAGGTAACCGCAGCACCGGCTCATCTGGTGATTTTGAGCAGGCAGTGCGGAATGCCGACATTATGCTGCGCAGCGGAATGAGCAAACTGGGTGTGATTTGTCCGGACACTCTGCCGCAAGAGTTAAAACACAATACCATAACTGGAATAGTCAGGGAACAGGAAGAGAGAGTAAAAAAATATATTATTGAATCGAAAAGTATTGTCACCCAAACAGTTGATATATTGCTCGAAAAAGAAAAGATCTCTGGAGAACACTTCCGTGCCATCATGCGGGAAAAGTCTAATTGATAAATACAAAAATCAGCCGCCGCAAAGCAGGGCTAAAATCCTTTGCGGCGGCTTAATTATTATACGGGCAACAATTTAAGGCGTAATGTGTAATTTCAGACAGTTTTTATTTTTAATCAGTGGTATGCTATAATTTAACATTGAGGATGTGGTAAACTTGAAAGCGGAGTTAATTTTTACCGGTACGGAGCTTTTGCTGGGTCATATTTTAAACACTCATGCCCAGTACCTGGGGATAATGCTTTCCAGTATGGGAATTGAGGTTGGTTTAAATATTACTGTCGGCGATAACCGAGAGACAATGATCAGTGTTTTACAGCAGGCGTTGGCTCGTTCGTCCGACCTGATCATTATAACCGGGGGCCTTGGCCCCACCACCGATGATATTACCGTTGAGGTTGTGGCCGAAATCCTGGGACTACCGTTAATTCTGGACCAGGAATCTCTTAAAAACATAAAGAGAATCTTTCAGGACCGCGGCACAATAATGCCTGAAAGCAATGTCAAACAGGCATATTTACCCCGCGGAGCCAAGATCCTGCCGAACAGCGTGGGAACCGCGCCCGGGGCTATTTTAGAATTTAAAAACAAAACATTAATGATTCTGCCCGGTCCACCCCATGAA
This sequence comes from Desulfotomaculaceae bacterium, assembly GCA_028709235.1. Lineage (GTDB taxonomy): Bacteria > Bacillota > Desulfotomaculia > Desulfotomaculales > Pelotomaculaceae > Syntrophopropionicum. The sequence goes on along the minus strand of JAQVXL010000001.1, from coordinate 11,025 downwards.
CTCACCCCCATGTTTGAAGACGTTGTAATGGCGTACCTTTCCAGAAAGATAGCCAATGATGAAGTGATCAGGTACAGGAATTTTAAGCTTACCGGCATTTCTGAATCAGCCGTGCAGGACCTGCTCAAAGACATTGGGGGACAGGGCAATCCTGGGATCGCCTATATGGCAAAACCGGGTGAGATCCAGGTGCGCGTTTCCGCTCGCGGCGGCGCACCTGATCAGATTGATAAATTGCTGGAGGACTTTGCCGGAAAGGTCAAGTGGCGCATAGAAAAATATATTTTTGCCTATGACGATGACATACTGGAAGATTTGGTTGGGAAACTTTTAATGGAAAAGGGACTAACCATCGGGGTGGCGGAATCCTGCACCGGTGGGCTCATTGCTGCCAGACTGACCGACTTACCGGGCAGCTCCGCTTATTTTAAGGGAGGCATTGTTTCCTACAGCAATGAAATGAAAAATCAGGTCCTGGGTGTCAGTATGGAAATACTGAATAATTCTGGGGCAGTAAGCAAAGAAACAGCTGAAGCTATGGCGGCGGGTGTTCGGGCCGGCACAGGCGCCGACTTGGGGCTTGCTGTCACGGGAATAGCCGGACCAGCGGGCGGAACCGCAGCCAAACCCAGAGGTTTGGTCTATATAGCGCTGGCGGCGGACGATACCACTATTTGCCGTGAACATCATTTTCCCGGCATACGCATGGCTGTCAGACAGGGCACGGTAAACGCTGCACTCAACTTGGTCAGGCAGTACCTTCTAGACGTGATACGTGAGACGTGATACTGCAGGTCATTATCAAGGGCTTTCAGATTTCGAAGGAATACAGGATATGCTCACAATCCATGTCCTACGGCCCAAATGAGGGCAAGCGGGTTCAACGCTTTGGTGACTTTATCACAACCTTTAGTTTCACGATAAAGAAACATAGTAATAATTAGAGAGGAACTGAAATTTTGACTGCATTAAAAGAAACTGTTATTTTTGGAGGGCTTAGTATTAACCGAAGGGTAGCACAGGCTCTCACTGATATGGGCTTTGAAGAGCCCACACCGATCCAGCAAAAGACAGTGCCGCTTCTTCAGGAAGGAATGGACGTGATCGGGCAGGCACAAACCGGAACCGGTAAGACAGCGGCATTTGGCATTCCTATTGTAGAAATGGCCAATACGAAATATGGCGGCGTGCAGGCCTTAATTGTGACGCCGACCAGAGAACTGGCTATCCAGGTTTCCGAGGAAATCTCCAGGATAGGTAAATACCGCCGAGTGCGGACGATGCCGATCTACGGCGGCCAATCGATAGACCGCCAGATCAGGGGACTGAGGCAGGGTGTACAAATCGTGATCGGCACCCCAGGCCGCCTCCTGGACCATTTAAGCAGAAAAACACTGTCACTGGATAATGTAAAAGTAGTAGTGCTGGATGAAGCCGATGAAATGCTGGACATGGGATTTATTGATGATATTGAATCTATTCTCCAGACCACGCCCGAGAAGCGTCAGACCCTTCTTTTTTCCGCTACGATGCCAGAAGAAATAAGGCGTTTAGCCAGAAAATATCTGCACAACCCGAAATTTATCACAGTCAGCAAGCAAAACTTAACTCTCCCCCAGATCGAGCAGATGTATTACGAAACCAGGGAACCCAACAAACTGGAGAGCCTGTGCCGAGTTCTTGATTCGATGACTGTTACACTAGCCATTATCTTTTGCAGAACTAAGCGCGGTGTGGATGAACTTGTGGCCGGGTTGCAGGCGAGGGGATACCCGGCTGCCGCATTACACGGCGACCTGAGCCAGTACCAGCGAAATCATGTCATGCGCAAGTTCCGTACCGGCCAGATCGACTACCTGGTGGCGACGGACGTGGCAGCGCGCGGGTTAGACATAGAAAATGTTTCACATGTGATCAATTATGATGTCCCCCAGGATCCAGAGTTTTACGTGCACAGGATCGGCCGGACAGGACGGGCCGGTAAGAGCGGAATGGCTATTACCCTTGTCAGCCCACGTGATTACAGACAGCTCAGGCTTATTGAAGACCTGACCAAAACACGTATCCGCCGCGAGAAACTGCCTTCTCAGGCAGACATCCACGAACGCCAGAAGGAAGGTATTAAGGAAAAACTTCTTCAACTGCTCGAAGAAGGAAAACTGGCTTACTACCGTAATATTGTCGATTTTTTCGTAGATGAATATGACCCCATGGATGTGGCGGCCGCTGCATTAAAACTTTCGCTTAATTTGGATGAGGAAGGCGATGATCTGATTGTGGAATCTTTCGGCAATACAGGCGCCCGCCCTGGTATGACCAGGCTTTTTATGACCATCGGCAGAAAAGATAATATCTCAACCGCCGATCTGGTAAGGATTATAGCACAAGAAGCCGGTATTTCAGAAAGCAGCATCGGGAATATAAATATTTATGAGAAGTTTGCCTTCGTAGAGGTCGCGGAAGAGTGGGCTAATCGCGTGATAAACTGCTTGCACCACCGGGTGATAAGGGGGCGCCGCGTCAGTGTGGAGCCCGCACGCGGCAGAAATTAAATGAGAACTTGAGACTTATGATGTGAGACTCTTAAAATAAATATTGACAGTAACCAGAAATAACCATTATAATGAGATAAATAACGAACTTGCGTTCTGATAGAGAGAGGTTGGGAGGGGAAACCATTGTCAGATAAACAAAAAGCCTTAGATTTAGCTCTGACTCAAATTGAGAAACAATTCGGTAAGGGTTCGATTATGAAGCTGGGGGCTGCATCAGCAAAAATAAACATTGATGTTATTCCCAGCGGCGCTCTGTCTCTAGATATAGCCCTGGGGGTAGGGGGGGTACCGCGCGGGCGGGTTATTGAAATATTCGGTCCTGAATCATCCGGCAAAACTACGGTCGCCCTCCATATAATTGCGGAGGCTCAGAAATCAGGGGGCACGGCAGCATTTATTGATGCCGAACATGCCCTTGACCCGACCTATGCCATGAATTTAGGCGTAGATATTGAAAACCTCCTGGTTTCACAGCCTGATACAGGCGAACAGGCGCTGGAAATTACCGAGGCGCTTGTACGCAGCGGGGCTGTTGATGTGGTAGTTATAGACAGCGTCGCTGCACTGGTGCCCCGTGCAGAAATAGAGGGAGAAATGGGAGATGCCCATGTCGGTCTGCAAGCACGTTTGATGTCCCAGGCCTTGCGCAAGCTTACCGGCGTTATTAGCAGGTCAAGAACAACAGTCATTTTTATCAACCAGATCCGTGAAAAGGTGGGGGTGATTTATGGTTCACCAGAAACGACTACAGGTGGGCGCGCATTAAAATTCTACTCCACGATACGGCTCGAAGTACGTAAACAGGAAAACATTAAACAAGGAACTGATATCATCGGTAACCGCACAAAGGCAAAGGTAGTAAAGAATAAAGTTGCTCCGCCGTTTAAAGTGGCAGAGTTCGATATAATGTATGGAACCGGCATATCCAAAGAAGGAAATATTCTGGATATTGCCGCAGAAAAGAACATCATCAATAAAAGCGGCGCCTGGTATTCCTACGGGGAGAAAAGGATTGGCCAGGGTAGGGAAAACGCAAAAGAATACCTTAAGGAGCACCCCGAACTAACTAATGAAATTGATCTGAAAATCCGCCAGGCTCTTAACATGGTTGACGAGAAAGAGAATGCTGCCCCCGTTATTTCTAATAAAGAGGGGGAAATAAGTGAGCAGTGAAATAGACCGGGCCAGGTTATTCGCATATAAACTTATGAATTACCGTCCCCGATCAGAGGCCGAACTGAAAGGGCGTCTTGAGCGCAAAGGTTATTCAAGTGAAGTAGTCGATACTGTTATAAAACACCTGATGCGGCTGGGTTATATCGATGATAAAGCCTTTGCGCGTTATTGGATTGCGTGCAGAGCGGGTAAAAAGGGCAGCTATGGACTGCGGCAAGAGTTATTGAATAAAGGTATCGATATTGCTGTAATCAATGAGTTTCTGGCAGAATTAGGACCTGAAGAAGAATTCAACTCTGCCTTGAAATTAGCGCAGAAAAAGATTACACTGCGCGGCGGAACTTGTCCTTATCCTCTTCTGGCAGGCTTTCTTAAGCGAAAGGGCTTCTCTTACAGCATTATAAAAAGTGTTGTCCAAACCCTTGGGTGCAGTGATGTATGACACCTCAGCCTTGACAGTGTCATAAAAAAACTGTACAATTAATGCTGGGAGAAAATAGAATTGTATACTACTTTGTACGGGTTTTATTATAGATAAAATCCAATATTGTCGGGAGGTAGGAGTTGGGCAGTTGTTTTGGCCAAACTTTTAGGTTGCGATCTTTTTTAGCTGGCTAATATTCCTCACCTAGAACTGAACAAGTATGCAAGTAGTGTCATTGTATTTTCTACCGAGTTTTACTCGGTGTTTTTTTTGTTTTTTTAGTTTAAATTTTATTTAACAAAAGGAGGTGAGTTGTGTGGGTTTAGATACTATTATTATTATTATATCTGCTCTGGTTGCTTTTGTTTTAGGATACTTTCTCAGGAAATACCTGGCGGAAGCAAAAATTATCTCTGCTGAGGCTGAAGCTAAAAAAATAATTGAAGAGGCTGATAAAGAAGCTGAAGCCAAGAAAAGAGAGGCTCTTCTCGAAGCCAAAGAAGAAGTGTTGAAACTCCGCAATGAAGTAGAAAAGGAGAACAGGGAGCGCAGGTCAGAGCTGCAAAGACTTGATCGTCGTCTAGTGCAAAAAGAAGAAAACCTAGATCGCAAAATCGATTCTATTGAAAAAAAAGAAGAAGATCTAAACAAAAAAGATTTGGAAATTGAAGCTGTTAAAACAAAGCTGTCGGATATCTATAATCGGCAATTAGTAGAGTTGGAACGAATATCCGGCTTGACTTCCGAAGATGCCAAACAGATTCTGCTTGCGGGTATTGAAAAAGAAATCCAACATGAAGCAGCCATAATGATAAAAGACATTGAGAATAAAGCCAAGGAGGAGGGAGAAAAACACGCCCGTAACATAATTTCCCTGGCTATTCAAAGATGTGCCGCCGATCATGTGGCTGAAGCTACTGTAGCGGTAATACCACTACCAAGCGATGAAATGAAAGGCCGTATTATAGGTCGCGAAGGCAGGAATATAAGAGCTTTTGAAACGCTAACCGGTATAGATTTGATTATTGATGATACTCCGGAAGCCGTCATTTTATCTGGCTTTGATCCGATTCGGAGGGAAGTGGCCAGGATTGCCTTGGAGAGGTTGATAGTTGACGGCAGGATTCACCCGGCCCGCATAGAAGAGATGGTCGAGAAGGCGCAAAAGGATGTAAATACACAGATCCGTGAGGCTGGTGAACAGGCCTCCTTTGAGACCGACGTGCACGGACTTCATCCTGAGATAATCACCCTCCTCGGACGGCTTAAATTCCGTACAAGCTACGGACAAAATGTCCTGAAACACTCTATCGAAGTTGCCCACCTTTCAGGATTAATGGCTGCAGAATTAGGTGTGGACATTCAGGTGGCCAAAAGAGCCGGTCTACTACACGATTTGGGTAAATCTGTCGATCATGAAGTGGAAGGTCCTCATGTTACTATCGGTGTTGATCTAGCTAAAAAATACAGGGAATCAAATGAAGTTATACATGCTATTGCCGCCCACCACGGGGATGAAGAACCCAAGACTATTATTGCCGTTCTTGTACAGGCAGCTGATGCGATATCTGCAGCAAGACCGGGAGCGCGCAGAGAGACTCTGGAATCATATATTAAACGGTTAACAAAGCTTGAAGAAATAGCCAACTCATTCGAAGGTGTTGAGAAATCTTTTGCAATTCAGGCAGGTCGCGAAGTAAGGATCATGGTTAAACCGGACAAGATTGACGATTTAGCAGCTGTACGCCTGGTACGGGAGGTTGCCAAAAGAATTGAAAATGAACTGGATTATCCTGGCCAAATAAAGGTGGTTATTATCCGGGAGACCAGAGTTGTAGAATACGCCAAGTAAATGATATAATAAAATTATAAACCAAATTTAAAGTGATGATCTTCATAAGGGATAGGGGACATACCGGGTGAGGAAGTATGCATCTTTCTCGCGGATATGTCTCCTTATTTATGGTCAGCAGGCTTTCTATTGCTGCACATCCAATATTGATTTTATATGGAACAATATTTCAGAGGTCTCAGGTTTAAAAAAGCAGGAATAATGTTTATAAAACAGAATTAATTATTATTCGTCAGGTTTTTTTAAGGAAGGTGTCAGTAGTGTATGGGAATCAATTATAAATGCGGCGGGGAAGAACTAACAGATAGCGTAGGCCTGTTGATGTCGATATTAGTGCGTTACCCGGAAGTATCCACTATCAACTTTTTCCCGGAGAAGCAATTATTGAAGTTTACGTTCATGTACTCACGGGTATTAAGTGAAAACGAACTTACCAGTTTAAAAGGAAAGCTTTTAGACAGTATTGAAGCGTACAATCTGTTGGAAGGCAAAGAAACCCTTCTGGTTGCCATAAATCACAATGTCTGTGATAACCTGACCATGATCGAGGTGCAGCGTGATGTGCACTCCCTGGCCCAGGAAGAAATAACCCTGATAGTAGAGTTGTTCCGCCAGCACCTCAATTCCAATCTCGTCACTGAAGAAAATGATCGTCTCATCGAAGAGGATATTATTGCCCAGGAAGAAATGATCGATCATATGCTGCAGTGCATAAAAGGTTCGACGGAAAACAAGTATCTATTTGCCTTTCGCGAAGAAGGCAAAGTTTTGGTTTTTAACAAATAACAGGAGGTAAGATTCTTGCGCCTGCTGGTAATCGGTGATATAGTAGGACGTTGCGGCCGCCGGGCGGCAAAAGTAAACATAAGCAGTTTAAGGAAAGAATTTAATCTGGATTTTGTAATAGCAAACGGTGAAAATGCTGCCGGCGGCAAGGGCATTACTGAAGATACCGCCCGGGAACTGTTTTTAAATGGTGTGGATGTGCTTACCATGGGTAACCATGTATGGAATAAAAGGGAGGCTTATGAATACTTAGGCAGGGAATCTCGCATTGTCAGACCGGCTAATTACCCGCCGGGTACGCCTGGTATGGGTTGGGCTGTTTATACGGTGCCGGAAAACATTGCTATCTGTGTGATTAATCTTTCTGGAAGGGTTTTTCAAGAGGCCTTAGACTGTCCTTTCCGCCGGGTTGATGAAATAGTAAAAAGGATAAAGGAACAAGCCAGGATTATAGTTGTTGACTTTCATGCGGAAGCCACCTCGGAAAAAGTGGCCATGGGATGGTACCTGTCCGGGCGTGTATCAGCAGTGGTCGGCACTCATACTCATGTGCAAACGGCGGATGAAAGAATCCTGCCCGGGGGAACGGCTTATATAACTGATCTGGGTATGACAGGGCCAATGGATTCAGTAATCGGAGTAAAAAAGGATGTTGTTATCGAAAATTTCATCAGCAAAATTCCACGGTATTTTGAGGTCGCCACAGGACCTTTTCAATTTAATGGGGCCATAATAGAAATCGACGAAGATACAGGCGAGGCTGTTTCTATTAGACGTGTACAAAATTATGAATAAGGAATTAGTTTGAATATTATGACATTATAAGAAATATTGAGATAAAATAAAAGGAATATATTAGCGGTTAGCGAAATATACATCATACAGAGAAATCAGGAGTTCAAGTCTATACTAAGTAATGGAGGAGGTTTTCTGCAGATGGATGTATTAAAGGTTTCAGCCAAGTCCAACCCTAATTCTGTTGCAGGCGCACTGGCTGGTGTGCTCCGCGAGCGGGGTTGCGCTGAAATGCAAGCGATTGGTGCAGGCGCATTAAACCAAGCAGTAAAAGCAGTAGCAATAGCTAGAGGTTTTGTAGCACCAAGCGGAGTTGACTTAATTTGTATACCGGCATTTACTGACATAATTATCGATGGGGAAGAAAGGACCGCAATAAAGCTTATTGTTGAACCACGCTAACCAGTTGATCAAGTAAAAATAAATAATAATTAAAAACCTGTTTATTAAATATTATAAACGGGTTTTGTTTTTTACTCCCAAGGTATATTAAATTAAACCCGAGGATATTTATTAGTAATCTAAGCAGGTTTTGTAATGAAAAATGTCGAAAATTGGGGTGTTCATAAAATGCCGGCAGATATGCATATTCACACTATATATTCTGATGGCGGTTCTACTCCCGGAGAAATTATCGAAATGGCTAAATCTCTTAAGCTAGAAGCTATAGCTATAACCGACCACGATACCATTGACGGTATTCAGCCAACATTACACGAAGGTCTGGCAATTGGGATTGAGGTAATACCAGGCATCGAGTTAGGATCATACTCACAAGGAGAGGAAATACATATCCTTGGTTATCTGGTAGACCTGAGCAACCGTTTGTTTCTGGAGAAATTGGCAATTTTATGTGAGGCAAGGGTTTACCGTATGGAAAGAATGGTTGAAAAGCTACAGGAACTCGGGTTTCATGTCAATATGGGGATGATAACGGACATTTCTGGGCGCGGTTCCCTTGGCAGGCCTCATTTGGCCATGGCCATGATTAAAATTGGCGCCGTGGAAACGATATTTGAGGCATTTGAGAAGTATATCGGCGAGGGACGTCCTGCCTACGTACCCAGGTATAAAATGGAACCTGTTGAAGCAGTTACCTTAATAAAATCCGCAGGCGGCGCGCCTGTCCTTGCTCACCCGGGTCTAAACAAGTCGGAGTATTTATTGGAAGATTTAATAAAAGCCGGTCTGGTCGGCATCGAGGCTTATCATCCGTCTCATTCTACAGAACAGTCCAACTATTTTAAACAGCTTGCCTGGCAAAAAGGTTTGATTGCTACAGGGGGATCAGATTACCATAGCCCTAGACATAAGGAAGGAAACAGGTTTGGCATGATCACTGTTCCCTATAGTGTTGTTGAGGAACTTAAAAAAAGAGCGGTTTAAATGAATAGTCAGGATTATTTTTAAGTAATTCTTTTAATGTGTTTAATTCAATTTGTTTATTAAAATTTTAGTAAATTAAGGTTAATAACCGGGAGGTTGGCATGAATAAGGCAAAGCGTATGGACAAACTGTCCTCAGGAATCTTTAACGATTTGGATAAAAAAAAGAAAAGATTTGAAGCAGGAGGTATCAAGGCTATTAATCTAAGCGTGGGCAGCCCGGATCTTCCTCCCGCACCCCACATAATAAAAGCTCTGCAGGATTCTGTTGGTAATCCCATGAATTATTCATATTCATTGGGTGGTATGCCTCGTCTGTACGAGGCGGTGGCCGTCTGGTACAAAAAACGCTTTAATGTTGATATCAACCCGGAGAATGAAATACTAGCGCTTATGGGTTCACAGGACGGGCTGGCCCATTTAGCCATGGCGTATATCGACCCGGGCGATGTGGCGCTTGTCCCGGATCCCGGATACCCTATTTATAGCTTTAGTATACTGATGGCCCAGGGAGAAGTTTATCCCGTGCCCCTTCTGGCGGAAAATAATTTTTTGCCTGATTTATCTAATATTCCAGAACATATTGCAAAAAAAGCAAAAATGATATGGATCAATTATCCGAATAATCCGACCGCCGCTTCGGCAGACTTTAGTTTTTTCAAACAAGTGGTTGAGTTTGCCCGCAGGTATGATATTTTGGTCTGTCATGATGTGGCCTATGCTGAACTGGCATATGACAATTTTAAACCGATGAGCTTCCTAGAGGTCGAAGGCGCTAAAAAAGTAGGCGTAGAGTTCTACTCTGTGTCAAAAACCTATAATATGGCCGGCTGCAGGCTCGGTTTTATCGCTGGAAATAAAGATGTTATTTCTAACCTTGCCTTAATAAAATCGAATATAGATTACGGCGTGTTTTTAGCTGTGCAGGAAGCGGGCATTGCAGCCCTTACCGGTCCTCAGAATTGTGTAGCAGATATGGCCAGGATTTACCAGCGGAGAAGGGATGTGCTGGTCGACGGTTTAGGTGAAATTGGCTGGAATATTCCTAAACCCAGTGCCTCCATGTTTATCTGGGCGCCTCTGCCGCCGGGATATACCTCTTCATTCGTTTTAGTGTCTGATCTATTAGAGAAGGCTGGAATAGTTGTCGTCCCTGGCAGCGCTTTTGGCAGGCAGGGTGAGGGTTACGTAAGAATTGCAATGGTTAAAGATGAAGCGATCCTGGCTGAGACCGTGAGGCGGATCAGTGAGAACTTTTCTTTTAAATAAAAAAATCAGACCAAATAGATAGGATTTAATATACTAACTTTTCGTTAAAATTACGAAGAGCTAAATTTGGTTTTTCTGCTTAAGTCAGGAAAAAGTCATTAACCTTGTCAAACCTGTGAATATTATTTTGTTTTAAACCCTGTAAATCCTGTTCAAATTGTTCTTAGATGGTAATAAACAATTAATTAAAGTAAGAATCATTAAGGTTGTATCACCGTCTATTCGACTGACATCCGGCATATACTATGATTGGAATGCCCGGTGAGGTGATATGCATGCATGACAGTACCGACCTGCCGTACCTTAAAGCAAGAGTGCAAGAACTTGAAGAAAAAGTAGAACAACTCAGATTAAGCCGGCGGGTGCTGATGAACCTGATCGAAAAAATCGAAAAAGATAGAATAGGCTTTTTACATAGGCTTGAAAAGGAAAATCGCAAATTGCACCAGGACAACTATCGCTACGCCAAATGGCTGCTTCATAAAAACCGGCGGATCGTTGAGTTGGAGTCAAAACTGCAGGATACAAAATCCCTCAATTCATCAAAATAATCACTTGTCCAAACTTTTATTCACATTAATTTGCTAAACAAATATTTATTAATCTCGACAAACCAGACCTCAGGGTATTTTTTTTGATTAAAAATTTTTAAATTTAAATATGATTTGATAGAAAAATAAAAAAGTAGTACAAGCATTATCTTGAAGGATTTTATAGAAGAATTATAGAATCATTAAAATAAAGTACCTACAGGTGCCGCAATGTTTGGTAAGCAGGGGAATC
>JAQVXL010000067.1:5505-9453 GCA_028709235.1 Desulfotomaculaceae bacterium | reverse complement strand
ACGAACAAGAGGCGCAGCCGGTTTTGTTCATCAGGGCCAGGACGGCTTTAGAAGGGCTGCCCCTGCTCATTGGCGAATCCTACAGAAAAATTGCAGAATATCTGGCAGAGCTGGGCCGGCAGCCGGCCAATGCGCCCTACACTGCTTATTACAACCTGGACATGCAGGATTTGGACGTGGAAATGGGCTTTCCGGTGGCCGGGCCGCTGCCCGGGAAAGGCGAGGTCAAGGCCGGCGAAGTCCCTGCAGGCAGGTACGTGTCCTGCATGTTTAAAGGACCTTATAACCAGATGGAGCCGGTGTACAATGAAATGAACAAATGGATGCAGGAAAATAACCTTGAACCAACCGGTATTGCTTACGAATATTACTATAACGGGCCCCAGGATGTGCCGGAAAGCGAGCTGTTGACCAGGATATCGCTGCCGGTGAAATAGTAAGAAAAGCGATCATCTGATAGATTTAAGTGAGGAAGTGAGTACAAATCGTAGAAGAAGTCCTGCCTGGTATTTACATTATAAAGGTGCCTCTCCCGAACAATCCCCTCAAGGCTTTAAATGCTTACCTGGTAAAAGGCCGGGACCGCAACTTGCTTATTGACACCGGGTTTAACCGGGAAGAATGCAGAACAGCGCTTTTTAGTGGGCTGAAATCACTGGACGCCTCTTTGGATAAAACGGACATTTTTATCACTCATATGCATGCCGACCACAGCGGCCTGGTTTCGGCCGTAGCCACGGAGAAAAACGTGGTTTACTGCGGCGAGGTCGACGCGAAACGCATCAACTGGGCGCTTTCACCGGAATACTGGCCGGAAAATCTGGCTTACATAGGCGCATACGGCTTCCCGGTGGGCGAGTTCGGCGAAGCCCTGCTGCAGCATCCCGGCCAGAAATACGGTCCTGACAATGAGCATGATTTTTGTATAGTCAGGGAAGGCGATGCCCTGGAGGCCGGCGAATACCGGTTTGTTGTCGTGGAAACACCCGGTCACACGCCGGGGCATATTTGCCTTTATGAACCGGACAAAAGAATACTGATTTCCGGCGATCATATTCTGGGCAGGATCACGCCCAATATAACCATGTTTTATAAAGGACTGCCGGACCCCCTGGGTCAATACCTGCGGAGTCTGGATAAGGTGGACCGGATGGAGATCGGCGTGGCGCTGCCGGGACACAGGGGGATTATAGAAGATGTACATAAGAGGATCGCTGAACTGAGGCGGCACTACGATCACCGGCTGCATGAGGTTTTGACTATTCTGGAAGACGGTTTGATGAACGCCTACCAGGTTGCCGGCGGGATCACCTGGGACCTGTCCTATACCTGGGACCAGTTTCCGCTGCAACAGATGTTGTTTGCCACCGGGGAGGCCATCTCCCACCTGGAGCATTTAAGAGGCCAGAACAAGGCGCGGAGGTTAGAATGTGAGGGAACCCTTTTGTTTGAGCGGGTGAAATAAGATCTGTGGTATACCGGTTATTATCTGTGCTGATCGCCTCTCTTCCAGGGTATCACACCCCTCACACCACCAAGCGGGTTTTCTGTATCACCTTTCCTTCTCGGAATCAGATGGATATGGGCGTGCATGACAGATTGTCCGGCTGTTTCTCCGCAGTTTATACCGATATTAAAGCCCAGTACAGTGGGATCTTCACTGGTGATTTTATCCCTCAGGTATCTTATTAAATCCTCAGTATCTTGTATTTCTTGTGTGGTCATGGTGAAGTAGTCGGCAGTGTGGCGGTGGGGGATAATCAGCATGTGGCCCGGGGTTACAGGGAATCTATCTTCCAGGGCAAAGACAGCGCCGTTTTCTCCCACCATTTCTTTTTTTCTTTCCGGATCGCAAAATGGGCAAATATTTTTCATAATATATTTTTCACTCCATTTTCATTCTAAATTCGCACTGTTTCTATAAAGCGGAACCGGGGACACCCTCTGTTTGGAGATTGGCTTTGGGAAAGAGGCATGTCCCTGGTTGGAATGCCGGGATATGTTCCCGGCCAAGCAACCGGCGCTGCGTTAGCGGCATATATGTCCGGCGTTTCTCAGTGGTTTTTAAACCGGTTCTGCTCTTCGCTTGAAAAGTTACAAAGTTCTATCCAGGATCCGGTTGATGCGCTCGACTATGTCCAGCGGGTTGATCACCAGACCGGCGGAGATCAAGGCGTTGTCAAACACCTGCTCGGCTACAATCCGGGCAAATTCCGCATCTTCCTGCCGCAGGTCGTCCAGCTTTTTGATCAGCTTGTGCCTGGTGTTGATCTCCAGGGCGTTTCTCCCCGTGTCGCCAAAGTCTCTGCTGGCGGCCTGCATTACCCGCTGCATGCTGTTGGTCATCATCGGATTCAAGTTCAGAATGATCGCCGGGCTTTCCACCAGGCGGCTGGAAGCTTTGACCTCACTTACTTTTTCCCCCAGGATTTCTTTGAACCAGGCAGTCAGGGCGTTTGTTTTTTCGCTGTCCAGGGGCTCCTCCCCGGGCTCGTCCGTCAGGCCGGGAAGTTCCAGACCGGCGCTGTCGGCGGAAACAAGTTTTTTCCCCTCATATTCGCGCAGATTGCTGAAAACGAAATCATCTATTGGTTCATAGTTGTAAATAACCTCATAGCCGGCGGCCCGGAAAGCCTCCACATAGGGCCCGGCTTCAATGGCTTCCCTGGTCGGCCCGTTGATGAAATAAATGTCCTTTTGCCCGTCCTTCATTCTCCCGGCGTAATCAGCCAGGGAGATCAGTTGGCCTGGTTCCGCCGCCGAGGATTCGAACCGCAGCAGGCTGGTCAGGTCTTTTTGGTAAGTATAATCCGTGGTGGCGCCTTCTTTTATGAACATGCCGAATTTGTACCAGAACTCGGCGTATTTTTCCGGGTCGTTCTGGGACTCCTTGTCCAGGTACTTGAGAAAACGGCCGGTGATCACTTTCTGCAGTTTGGCGATCAGGGCGCTGTCCTGGGCAGTTTCGCGGGAGATGTTGAGCGGGATGTCCTCGCTGTCCACTACGCCTTTGACAAAGCGCAGCCATTCGGGCAGGATGTTTTCCGAATGGGACTGGATCAGGACTTTCCGGCTGTACAGGTTCGTGCCCGGCTCCATCCGGCCGAAGCCGAACCGTTCAAAGTTATTTTTCGGCACAAACAACAGGGCATTGATCGCCAGGGGCGCATCAGCGGTAAAATGCAGCCGGTAGTGGGGCTCGTCATAAGCGGTAGCGATGAATTTGTAAAACTCGTTATATTCTTCTTCGGTCACTTCGCTCTTATTGCGCGCCCAAATAGCCTGGACGGTATTGACCTGCTCTCCGTTGACTTTGATCGGGAAGGGGACAAAACTGGAGTACTGCCTGATTATTTCCTTAACTCTTGCCGCCCCGGCAAACTCATGGGCGTCCTCTTTCAGTTCCATGACAATTTTTGTACCCCTTGGCAGTCCATCCGCTGTTCGCACATCATAGCTGCCGAGGCCTTCTGAAACCCACTCGCAGCCGGGTTCCCCGGGCAGGTAGGAGCGGGTCAGCACCCTGATTTTTTTAGCCACCATGAAGGCGGAGTAAAAGCCCACACCAAACTGGCCGATCAGGTTCAGGTCCTTCTGGTCAGACTCATTCAGCTGCTGAATGAATGTCTTTGACCCCGAATGGGCGATGGTGCCCAGGTTTTCCACCAGTTCGTTCCTGGTCATGCCGATGCCGGTGTCGGTAACGGTGATGGTCTTCTCCTTGTCGTCCAGTTCAATGGAAATTTCCAGCGGCAGGTCCTGCCCCGCGATCTCCTTATTCACTACAGACTCGTAGCGCAGTTTTTCGAGGGCGTCCGCGCTGTTGGAAATCAGTTCCCGCAGGAAAATTTCCCGGTCGGTGTAGAGGGAGTTAATTACAATATCCAGCAGTTTTTTTACTTCTGTTTGAAATTCCCTGTTTTCAAATTGCTGGGAAGCGTCAGGCAT
>JAQVXL010000067.1:0-5405 GCA_028709235.1 Desulfotomaculaceae bacterium | reverse complement strand
CTATAAGCGGAAACCAGTTGTTAAATCTGGTTACCCGGCGCCCCTTCCCGGTCGCTGAGGAAAGGTACTGCAACGGCCGGCTGGTTGGCGGATCTTATTATGATAATTTACAGGCCCGGATGAACCTTTCCGGCATAGAGGAGAGCAACCCCGTTGACTATGCGGTCACGGTCAGGCGGAGCAATATCAGGACTTTCCCCACGTATGACGAATCGCTGGCAGGGCCCGGCGACATCGAGTTTGACCTGTTCCAGGAGACGGCGGTGAGCCCGGCGGAGCCGGCTCTGATCCTGCACCGCAGCCTGGACGGCAGCTGGCTCTTTGTGCAGATCTGCAATTACAACGGGTGGATGCCGGCAGCCGACCTGGCCGTAGCCGGCGACAAAGCCGGCTGGCTGGCCTATATACGCCCGGACAATTACCTGGTGGTGACGGGCAACAGGGTCGGGGTACACTTCAGCCCGGGCCAGGGCGCGCCTGAATTGATTGAACTGACTATGGGCGCCAGAGTACCGCTGGCCGGCGTGGATATGGACTACGGCGGCGGTTACACCGTTGAGCTGCCCGTGCGCGGGGCTAACGGGGAAATGCTGGTGGAGACGGCTCTGATTCCGGCGGGAAGCGATGTTTCTGTTGGATATATGCCGTATACCAGGGCGAATATCATCAGGCAGGCCTTCAAGATCCTGGGCGAGCGGTACGGCTGGGGCGGTATGTTTAACGCCCGGGACTGTTCCGCCTTTGTCATGGATGTCTATAAAAGCTTCGGCCTGATGCTGCCGCGGAACGGTGACGAGCAGGAGCGGTCGGCGGGTAAGACGGTGACTTTTGCCGGGGCCGGTACCGGCGAGCGCTATAGACTGGTCAGTTCGCTGCTGCCGGGGGCTTCGCTGCATACACCCACCCACGAGATGCTCTACCTGGGCGAACATAACGGGCGGCATTATGTGATTCACGATATGACCTCGTACGGTGGGGTAAATCCCGACGGCTCGCTAAGTAAGGTTGTCCTGAACCAGGTAGTTGTGACGGACCTGTCCCTGACCAGGCGAAACGGGATGACTTACATTGACTCTCTTACGGGCGGCAAGCAGATTGAACCGGACCGCAAACCGGCAGGTCTGCCTGTCAACTATAATGTCAGTGTGTATGTAAACGGCAGCCCGGTGTCGTTCCCGGATCAGCAGCCCTATCTGGACACCTCCGCCAACAGGGTCTACGTGCCCCTGCGTTTTGTTTCAGAAGCACTGGGCGCCGCAGTTGGGTGGGTGCAGGCAGAGCAAAAAATTGTAATTAATAAGGGTGACACATTGATTATGCTGCACTCCGGCAGCAGGGAGGTTTATGTTGACGGCCGCATCTACACCCTTGATGCAGCGGTAAAGCTGGTTAACGACCGGAACATGGTCCCCCTGCGGTTCGTCAGCGAAGCCCTGGGCGCGTCAGTGGAATGGACAGCAAACGACAGCGGCGGCCGGGTAGATATTAAATAATTGCTTATAACTTTGAGAAAAATGTCGATACTACAATATAGCCAGAAACCATTGCCTTATTCACATCAAATTTCAGTGTAGACGAGGCTTTAGCAGTTTGACCATATTCACGTGCTCAAAAATTAATTCATTGAAAGGAGAACAGATATGAGTAACAAGGATATGAACAAATACCGTGTCACACCTCCCGGTTATTTTACAATCCGGTGGGGTGAGCCCGAGTACACCGATTGGATGGACGAGAGTATGTCCTGGAAGGAGAACTGCTACATAGGTGATTGGTCCTTCCTTTGGGAACGCTGGTTCAGGGGTCCCGATGTGGAGAAGCTGTTCTCTGATTTTTCCACGCTCAGCTTTAAAAAGTTTGAAATAGGTCAATCCAAGCACTGTATTCACTGTAATGTTGACGGCAAGGTCATCCATGAGGGCATTTTGACCCGTTTTGGCGAGCAGGAATACCTGCTGTTTGGCCGTGGGTGTTTTTGGATGAACTACAATCTGGAAAAGGGTAATTACAATGTTACATCCGAACCGGAGGATTGGTTCAATTTGCAGGTATCGGGCCCCAATGCCGTGGCTCTTCTGGAAAAGTCCTGCGGCGAAAGCCTGCGCGATGTCAAGTATATGTACATAAAAAAAATCAAGATACGTGGTAAATCGATATACGCACTGCGGCAGGGTATGGCGGGAGAGCCCGGTTTTGAGTTGGTAGGCCCGCATGAGTGGAAGGAAGAGATAATGCAGGCTGTTTTGGAGGATGGAGCAGAGTTCGGCATTCGCAGGCTGGGCGGCAGAACAGTATTTATCAACCATTTGGAAGCATGTTTCCCCACGATTATTACCGATTATATCCCGGCTATGTTCAGCAGCGATTTAACCGATTATCTTAATGCTTTTAAATCGTCAATGCCAGCCTCTATGACCACCCTGAATCTATACGGAAGTTTTGAAGGAAATGATATCAGCGACTACTACCGCAGCCCGATTGAATTGGGCTGGAGCAAGGTCGTGAAGTTTGACCATGATTTCCTGGGGCGCGAAGCGCTTGAAAAGGAAATGGCCAATCCCAGGAGGATCATGCGCACGCTGGTATGGAACCCGGAGGATGTGGTAGATGTTTATGCTTCCCTGTTCAAAAAGGGCGACCATTATGATTTTATTGAATTCCCCAGATATCAGAGGGGCGGCATGTATGTTGACAAGGTGATGAAGGACGGAAAATTGGTCGGCGCCACTTCATCGTATGGATACAGCTACTATTTTCGCGAGATGCTCTGTCTGGCTGTCATCGACATTGACCAGGCTCAAACCGGCAATGAGGTCAAGATTATATGGGGCGCTCCCGGACATCCGCAGAAGGAAATAAGGGCAACCGTGGCTGAGGCTCCTTACAAAAAGGATCGCTCGAAGGGCGACTTGCATCTTGTAAGATAACAGTTAAAATCTGTGCACGTAGTATTCTGTTGAGCCGCCATCTTTATACCTTATTACTGGAATGGCAAAAATAGGTGACTTATTTGCCTTTGCTAAAGGCAGTGATCCCATCATATTCCGTATTGGTGATCGCCTGCTGTAAAATCTCTTCCAAACTTTCGCTTTCAATATGTGCAGGCTTTATATTCCTTAGTTCAGTTAATACTGTTTCATGTTGACTGGTAATGCCAAATTTTGCAGCAGCGTATCCGTTTTCCTTCATCACACCAGAGGTTTTCTTTAAAATTTCAGAAAGGTGTTTTGCATCCGTACCCCCAGTGCAGCTGATTACGATATTAACATTTTCAACTAGTTTTTTATCAAAGGCTGAATCAAGCCCAATACCGTATTTGGTGAGTTTTTCCGGTATTACAGATATATTGGTAACATCATTGATTTTTGCCTGCACCAATGGGGTTAAGCTTTTTTTATATTGATCACGAAACCTTTCCATAGTATTCATACCAGAGAGCACTGAAACCTCATAATCATCTTTAAATATTTCCCCATCCCGGTAACTGAGAAAAAAGTGGGTATCCATACTCGTGCTTGAACTAACAGATATAAGATATGAGCCATCTTTAGGATTATAGGTAACTTTTTTAATCTCTAAATTTAAATGGCTGTATTTATCGTTTATATATACCAGAGCTTTACCTTTCGCTGTCTTTGCCGATACAGGATTACCCAAAAAAGAATTAGCCATAAAAAATATGGCCAGTATCAGCAAAAAGGCAGCTATACCCGCGGAAATCTTTAGCAGAGCCTTTTTCTTCATTTCTTATCACCTGTCCCCTACAAAATAGCCTCCATTTGCTCAGGCTCGAATCCTACCACCAGTTTATTCCCGTCGGTGAGCAGGGGACGGAACATGGCCTTGGGGTTGGCGGACAAAAGCTCCGCCACTTCATTTTCGGACAGGTCTTTGGCGTTGGTTTTCATATCCTTATAAGTCTTGCTTTTTGGGTTAAGCAGATCGTGCATTTTTATGCCGCCCAGGCCGGCGAGATCAAACAGTTCCGCGGCAGTGGGCGGTTCTTTAACGATGTTACGGTAAGTATAGCCGGCGCCCTTTTCCGAAAGCCACGCTTTCGCTTTCCGGCAGGTGGTTCAGGTGGGAAAACAATAAAACTTCAGCATGCTTATTTACCTCCTTATCGATGTTCATGATCCAATAAAGATTTCTTATAAATGTGCTTTTTTACGTTAGGTTATAAATCAAGCGCTTGCGCCGGCGCCCTTGTTTTTCATAGATAGTGAGACCCGGCCTCTTTCCAGATCTACCGCCAGCACCCATACCTTGACCACATCCCCTACGGAAACCACATTCAACGGGTGTTGTACACGGGTGTCCGATAGTTCGGAAATGTGTACCAGTCCGTCGTTTTTTATGCCGATATCCACAAAGGCGCCAAAATCCACCACGTTCCGGACGGTACCGGTGAGCTCCATACCAGGCTGCAAATCCTCAAGGCTTAAGATGTCGGTGCGAAATACCGGCAGCGGCAGGTCCTCCCGGGGGTCCCTGCCCGGCCGGGTCAGGGAGTCGGCAATATCCCGCAGGGTCGGGATGCCGGCGCCAAGCTGTGCCGCCATTTCTTCAACATCGGCCCTGGCAATCCTGGCCCTGGTGTCAGGGCTGCCTATTTCATTAAGCCCGGCTCCGATCAGGTCCAGGAAGCGGCAGGCCAGGTCGTATGACTCCGGGTGTATTGCTGTGGCGTCCAGGCGGTTTTCTCCGTTGCTGATCCGCAAAAACCCAACGCACTGCTCAAATGTCTTGGGCCCCAGCCTGGGTACTCCGGCTAACTCCCGGCGGCTCCTAAAAGCACCGTTTTCATCACGGTAATGCACAATATTATCGGCAACTTTCGGTTTTATTCCGGCAACATAACTTAGCAGCTGTGCAGATGCCGTGTTCAGGTCAACACCAACATAGTTAACGGCTGATTCTACAACCTCGGATAGTTTTTGATCAAGCTGTTTGGGCGGCAGGTCATGCTGGTACTGTCCCACACCTACAGCCCGCGGCTCAATTTTTACTAATTCGGACAAAGGGTCTTGAATGCGGCGTGCTATTGAGACCGCGCCCCGTTCCGACACATCCAGATCGGGGAATTCTTTTTTGGCCAGTTTGGAAGCGGAATAAACGCTGGCGCCGGCTTCGCTGACGATGGTATAAGACAGGTCCGGCTTGTGATAAGATTTGATAAACTCCGCCACAAAGAGTTCCGTTTCTCTGGAAGCCGTGCCATTGCCGATAACGATTGCTGTAACCCCGTATTTATTTACCAGGCCGGACAGGATTTCTTCAGATTCCCTGATTTTTTTCAGAGGGGGCGTAGGATAAAAAACACCTGTTTCTAAAAGCTTTCCCGTATCATCTATGACACACCATTTGCAACCGGTACGGTAGGCCGGGTCTATACCCAGGACGAC
>JAQVXL010000066.1 GCA_028709235.1 Desulfotomaculaceae bacterium | reverse complement strand
AATTATGAAAACCTGATATCTTTAGAGAACAATAGATTTAATTGCCTCGATGAGCTTGTTTTCATTAGGAATGTAGAACTGTTCCAGCGGTGGGCTGAACGGGACCGGTATGTCGGGGGCAGTTACCCTTTTAACCGGAGCCTTGAGGTAGCTGAAAGCATCATCGGCCGCCAGCGCGGCGATTTCACCGCCAAACCCGCCTGTTCGCGTAGCCTCGTGCAGTATAACCAGCCTTCCCGTTTTCTGAACGGATTTTATTACCGCTTCCTTATCCAGGGGGAGCAGCGTCCGCAAATCCAGTATTTCTGTCTCTATCCCCTCTTTGCTCAGGGCTGCGGCAGCTTTAAAGGCGACACCCAGCATCTTGGACCAGGTTACCACGGTCACGTCGCGCCCCGGTCTCTTGATATCGGCGACGCCGATCGGAATGGTGTAGTCATCTTCAGGCACTGACGAAGGGAAAAAGAAAAGCCCCATATCTTCAAAGAAAACAACCGGGTTGTCGTCACGGATGGCGGATTTTAAAAGGCCCTTCGCGTCCGCGGCAGTGCCGGGCATGACGACTTTCAGCCCCGGGCAGTGCGCAGCCCATGCTTCCAGGTTGTGCGAATGTTGGCACCCGGCGCCGAAGCCGGCCCCGGTCTTGACCCTAACCACCAGAGGAAAGGAACTTTTACCGCCGGACAGGTAGCGCAGCTTGGCCGCGTGGTTGACGATCTGGTCTGAAGCAAGGGTAAAAAACGGGTTGAACATTACTTCCACAACCGGGCGAAGGCCTAATACTGACGCGCCTACGGCCAGCCCCGCTATGGCCGCCTCGGAAACAGGGGTGTCTTTCACCCTGGCCGGGCCAAATTCCCGCAATAGGCCGAAAGTCGGCATAACCGGAGACTCGTGGATGCCAACTCCTATACCTTCACCGGCCAGGAAAACGCTGGCATCCCTGCGCATTTCTTCGGCTAGCGCCTGCTGTATCGCCTGACCCATTGTAATTTGCTGCATGGCGAATCTCCTTTCCTAAATGTAGACGTCGTCCAGCGCTTCTTCGGGATCCGGCAGGGGGCTTTCCTCCGCGAAGCGAACGGCGTCTTCCACAATTATGGCTATTGAATCTTCAAGGGCTGTTATATCCTCCCTTGATATAACACCTTCCGAAAGCAGTTCTTTTTCTATTTTTTTAATCGGGCAGCGCTCCATCCACATGGCTATTTCGTCTTTGGGCTGGTAGGCCTGGTGGTCTGCCTCACCATGGCCGCGCCAGCGGTAAGTCTTGCATTCAATTAAAGTCGGCCCCTCACCGGCCAGGCAGCGCTCCCTGGCCTCGGCCGTGGCCTTCAGCACGGCTTCCGCGTCATTGCCGTCCACCACCACGCCGGGCATCCCGTAGCCCTGGGCGCGTAGCGCAATGTCCTTTACCTTTGTGTGCTCCTCCATGCGCTGGGCGCCTGAATACACATTATTCTCACATACAAAGATCACCGGCAGGTCCCACAGCGCGGCCATGTTTAAGGACTCGTGAAAGCTCCCCTCGTCCGCGGACCCGTCTCCAAAGAAGCAAACCGTTACAGCCTTGCTTTTCTTGTATTGCTGGGCAAAGGCCGTCCCCACGGCGATAGGGATACCGCCGCCCACAACAGTAGTGGTGCACAGGGCGTTCACCTCCGGCACAGCGATGTGCAGGGTACCGCTTTTGCCCTTGTTGCAGCCTGTTACTTTGCCGAAAATTTCAGCCATAAGCGCATTGGCATCGGCGCCCTTGGCCAGCAGGTGCCCGTGGCTGCGGTGGTTGCTGATAATCACGTCCTCTTTCTCCAGCGCGCCGCACACACCGGCGGCCACCGCTTCCTGCCCGGTACAGAGAATAACCATACCAGGCAGTTTCCCTTCAATCTTGCACAGCTCGGTAAGCTTCTCTTCAAAGCGCCTGATAAAA
This sequence comes from Desulfotomaculaceae bacterium, assembly GCA_028709235.1. Lineage (GTDB taxonomy): Bacteria > Bacillota > Desulfotomaculia > Desulfotomaculales > Pelotomaculaceae > Syntrophopropionicum. Next base: position 7,819 of record JAQVXL010000066.1, on the reverse strand, counting down.
AGCATGTTCTGGTATAGCATCAATTTTTCCTGAACCAAACTGCTATCCCTCCCCGCAGTTTTATTTTACTGGATAAATACGATAAACACCTTGTTAAACCCTTTTAAATTACTCGGCCATATTATATATAGAAAATATATTTTTCCTTTACAGCAGAAATTTACTATACTGTATAATACAACAAAGAAATAGCATATAATTTTAAATTGAAAACAATAAAGGAGTATTTGAGTATGAACAGAGTGATAATAGCCGGAACGCACAGCGGGGCGGGCAAGACCACGGTTACCGCCGGCCTGCTGGCGGCGCTGTGGAAAAAGGGGCTCAGCGTACAGCCTTTCAAGGTTGGCCCTGACTACATCGACACCGGCTACCATGCCGTTGCGGCCGGCCGGATGTCCTACAACCTTGACCTCTGGATGATGCCGGCCCGGAACATACTGCAGCTGTTCAGGCACGGCATGGACGGCATGGATATCGGGGTCATCGAGGGTGTAATGGGACTTTATGACGGGGTGGGCTCCACCCCGGAGAGCAGCACGGCAGAAATAGCAAAGCTACTTAATGCCCCGGTGATCCTGGTGGTTGACGCCGGAGGAATGTCCACCAGCGTAGCGGCCCAGGTCCTCGGTTACAAAACTTTTGACCGCGGCCTCCGCCTGGCCGGTGTGATTGTCAACAACGTGGGCAGCGAGCGTCATTATAAACTTGTCAGGGATGCGGTTGAGTCCTATACCGGTATCCCGGTACTTGGTTTTCTGCCGCGGGACAGGTCGGTGGAACTGCCCAGCCGCCACCTGGGCCTGCTGCCGGCGCAAGAGCTGGAAAGGCATACAGAAATAATAGAAAAAACAGCCCGGCTGGTGCGGGAATGGATCGACCTGGACCAGGTGATCGCGCTGGCAAGGTCAGCCAGACCCCTGCCGCAGGTTAGCCCCTTTGCTTTTGAAAGTGGCAAACCTGTTCAGATTGCGGTCGCCCGGGACGAGTCTTTCAGCTTTTACTACCGCAGCACCTTGGAGCTGCTGGCCAGCCTGGGCGCCGAGCTGCGCTATTTCAGCCCCAGAAAGGACGGTCGCCTGCCGGAAAGTATCGACGGCCTCTACCTGGGCGGCGGCTTTCCCGAGGTGTTTGCCGGGGACCTGGCGGCCAACGGGAGCCTTTTAGAAGACATAAACCGCAAACTTAAGAGTGGCCTGTTCTGTTACGCCGAATGCGGCGGGTTTATGTACCTGACCGAGTCGATTACCGCTAAAAACGGGGAGAAGTACCCCATGGCCGGCTTCTTTGACGGGCACACGTTCATGACCGACCGCCTGCAGCGGTTCGGGTATGTGGATATCGAATTCACCGGAGAAAATGTACTGGGGAAAGTTGGACAAAAAGCACGGGGGCATGAATTTCACCATTCGCTGGTGGAGGGCATTACCTGCCCCGCCACTTACCTGATCAAGTCAGCCTTTTCCGGCGACCGGTGGCAATGCGGCTACCGCCGGGCAAACACGCTGGCCGCTTACGCCCATATAGACTTCTGGGGCTACCCCAAACTAGCCCGCCACTTCCTGGATTTGTGCCGGGGGTAATTTTAACGATCAGTTTATCAAGATTAGCCTGAATAATAAAATAAATCTAAAAGCGCCGGTATGTTCCGGCGCTTTCTTAATTCATAGTATGGCTAGATTTTCCCCGCCTTATCTCCCGCCTGTTTCGCCTCTGTTCATATTCCCCCTGGCCAGGGAGGCGAAAACGCCGCCCACGCAGGTAACAGCGAAAACGATAAACGCCACATTTGAACTCCTTTGCAGCTGTTCCGCTACGGCGGGGCCCAGCTGGGCGCTGCCGACATAGAGGTCTATGATCATAGTGGCGACAGCCACGCTGACGGCCTGGCCGACCAGCCTCATAGTGCCGCTGGTAGAGGAAGCCACGCCGTAAAACCTTTTATCTACCGAGCCCATAATAGCGTTCATATTCGGAGAGGAAAACAACGCGAAGCCGGTACCCAGCACCATCAGGTTGCCCACTATCAGCCAGACCGGGGTCTCTTTAACCACAAAGCTTAATAAAAAGAGCCCGATGGCAGATAGCGCCATGCCTATGGATGAAACGATCCTGGGCTGGACGCGGTCGGAAAGCGTACCGGCGAAGGGTGAGAGCAGGGCCATCATCACGGGCTGGGCCAGCAGGATCATGCCGGCTGTTGACGAGCTGTACCCCATAACCACCTGCAGCACGAGAGAGAGGACGAAAGTTACAGCAAAGGTCGCGCTGTAGTTGATCAGCGCCGCCAGGTTGGACATGGCGAAGGTGACATTGCGGCTGAAGAGCTTTAAATCTATGAGAGGAGACTTTGATTTCAATTCATGCCAGACAAACAGGACTAATAAAACCAGGCCGGCAAGCAGGATATATTTGGCTGTATCCGAGGTGGCGATTGATGAAAAGGCATAAAGGAAAGCAACCAGGCCGGCCATATAAAGGACGGATCCTGTTGTGTCAAAGCTTTCGCCCCTGGCCCCGGCCCATTCTCCCTTAATTTTGGTGGCAGAAACAAGAGCGGCCAGGCCGATTACTGCATTAAGAAAAAAGATGGACTCCCATCCCAGGTGCTGGTTCATCGCCCCGCCCAGGACAGGCCCCAGAGACAGTCCGGTGTAAACCGTGGCTACGTTGAAACCCAGGACCCTGCCCCTTTCCTGAGGAGGATAGACCGAGGTCAGTATGGCCATGCCGGTGCCGAAGGTCATGGCGGAACCAACACCCTGCAGGAGCCTCAGTCCAATCAGCGCCTGAATAGACCAGGCCAATCCGCAAAGCAACGAGGAAACTGAAAAGATTAGCACTCCCATAATGAACACCTTTTTCCTGCCCACCAAATCTGCCAGCCTGCCGAAGGGCAGCAAGAAAGCGGCTGATGACAAGAGGTAACTGCTGACCACCCAACTGAGCAGCAGGGCGCTGCTGTCAAACTCCTGCCCGATCGTTGGTATGGCCAGGTTTACGGCGCTGCCCATGAAAGGCGTTGTAAAAGACGCCACCAATACAGTGATTAAGGCATATTTTTTTATTAACGGGTCCTGGTTCATTGATTTGCCTCCATATAAGTATTTAAAAACTAACTGCGGTGCAAAACTTTTGATAATAAACTTTAAGGCTATATTAATTTCTTTATAAAGCGGGTATATCCTTTTTTTCTTGATACAATCCGTTCAATGGCATAATTAACATAAAAAATCAATTATAATAATTATTTAATAATTCTGAAACATAAATTTAATAAATTTTTACTATCATTAAAGATATGGACAACCAACTGGTTAATTTATTCCGATAGGTTGAGGTGATAAATATGGCGCTGATCACTTTGCCTTCAAATTATAATGACAACACACTTGTCTTGATGGTGCAGACACCACGAACGCTGTTTGTCTACTGGGACCTCTCACCCAGCCAGCGGGCAGCCCTGGTAAAGAAAAAAAAATTGCAGCTAAGATTAAATGTTGTTAACCAGGGGGTATACCGCACATTTGACATAAAACATTTCTGGGACAGTTTTTACATTACCGGCGTAGAGCCGGGGCTGGACTATTACTGCGATATAAGCATTTTAGAAGAAGACGATGAATATTACCCGATTATTTATTCAAACACTTCGTCAACCCCCCAGGAGCACCCGGGCGCCCTCATAACAGCAAGCTCAAATTTCTGGGGGGCCGGAGAATACATCACCCATAACGGTGCGGCCTGGACCAGCTACAGCTCCGGCACGTTTTACAATAAATAGCGCTCTTCAAGGGCATATAAGAATAGGCCAGGTATGAGGCCTGGCCCTTTTTTTAACACTAATATCTTCCCTTTTTACTGGTACAATTGAGGCCTATTATATTCAAGACCGGTAATATCGCACTTGAACCAATTAAAATCTCCTGTCTCCTGTTTCCAGACCACATCCATTTGGGAAGAAATCCTGATGCCGTTAAATTCACCGTAGCCCCTAACGACTCCTCCCCACGGGGCCAGGACAAACTGGCCGTTTTCTTCACGGTATCGCCTGGCAAAAAAGCTGACATTGTCGCCATTCTCGTCAAAAGTGTAAACCCCTGAACCGGTCACGCTCTGGTAGCTCATTGTCGCCCGGGCTGAATTGGCGTCTATTTCTTCCCATTTGATGTAGTCGTTTAAAGCCGCGGTCGGGAACCAGGCCATTTCAGCAAGATACCTGAGCAGTGTACTCTGGTCCATTTCGCTGCTGCCGCCGGCTGCTGCCACGGGTAACAGCGAAAGCAGCTTAATTTTCATTTCCCCCCTGCCCTGGAAATACCTGTCCCTGCCGGTAAAGTACAGGAGCGGGTTCATTTTGACTTTTGCTTTCCATACAAAACCCGGCTCGTCTACATTAAAGTATTGTTCAGCCTCAAAAGGCAGCCAGGGCTGGTCCTCTTTAAGCCTCATTACGCCGCTTTGTTTCAGGCGGACTGTCCTGATTTTTTCCTTGCCAACCACCTGGGAGCGCCCCATCCATTTCTGCACACAGCGCGGCAGCCCGGCTAAATCCGCTTCTGTAATAATCTCTTTTTTATCCACCTGGTTGCTGCCAAACAGCTCCTCGACCTCTTTTGCCACCTGTTGGTCGAACCGGCTGTTTGCCACAGCTGACACCACAAAAACCAGGACTATTATTACTGCAAGAATACCGAGTATTACTATAGCGATCTTTGGCATATTACACCTCCCAGGAGAAACTCGGGAACGTCCTTTTTGTTTATTTACCATATGTAGGGCAGCAACCTGTATCTGACTTTCTTCTGATAGTCCTCATATCCTTCCAGTTCATTGACCAGCATTTTTTCTTCCCCTACTATTCTGGCCGCTATCAGAAAAAACATGGCCAGACCAATTACTATACCATATATGGAGCCCAGCAGCATTGGCGTTCCGATAAACATCAGTATTCCCCCGAGGTACATGGGGTGCCGCACAAACCCGTATACTCCGGTTGAAATTACCCGCTGCCTGCGCTCGGCCTGTATTCTGACCAGGGCTGACACAAAGGTGTTTTCGGCATACGAACGATAGAATAAGAAGAATGAGAATAATAATACAATGAAACCAAAAGTTTTTATCCACAGGGGTAAATACCCGGTCCACCCGTACCGTTTAGCATCCAGCGGCATGATTACAACCCAGGCAAAGAATCCTATCAGAAGTCCCAGGACCACGTACCTGTCCCATCCTTCCTGGCTGCCGGTACCAGGTTTTCTATACCTTTCAGAGAGCAGATCCGGGTCATGGCGGTACAGACGGATGATGGTTGCAAAGCAAAGGACAGTGAACCAGATGCTGAAAATCCAGCCTTCCCGCCAGAGCCAATCACCTGAAAGGGAAAGCAGCAGCGTCGGGAACAGCAGGATGTAAATCAGGGTGAAAATAATTTTACCCGGCGTAAGGCTGTTGTTGTCTGCCACATCTCACTCCTCCTGCGTTTAGTATCTCCACAAAAATCGCAGGAGAAACGACCTGCCTCCCTGGTTTAAATCTTATTTTTATTCCTCCCCGCGATCACGGCAAATTCGAGAGAACCGGGATCGAATTCCCCGCCGGCGACGTCAGAATATGCTTTTTCAAATGCAAGGTTATTCTCTTCAAACTCCTTTTTCAGAGATTCTAAAGTGAAGCACTGCAGCCAGTTATACACAACACGTGTACGGTCCTTTTCTATGATTGTATATTTATCCAGTGTAACATTTAAATCATAATACTTGAACGTGTTAATAAAACAATAATAATCCTCGGGCGACCAAAAACCGTTCATATGATTGAATTCATACGCGGATGTTTCATCTTTTTGGTTAAAATAATTTAACGAGTAAACATCCAGCAGGACTTTGCCATTTGGTTTTAGCATGTACTTGAATTTTTCCAGCATGATCTTCCTTTGATTGGGGTTTCAGAGCCGGCATTCAAATTAAAGTAATCCACAATCCATGAAACCGACCTGTTAATAAAATTTATATTCCGCGAAGAAACATCAACTGATCCATCAAGGTGGAATTCCAGCATTTTCTTTGAGATATGACCATCTGTCCATAAATCTTCTGCAGTGTAATATTGAAAAGGCTCCGGTTTTTTGTTAATCCTGCATAATTCATTGAACATATGATAATCTCCTAAATCCAGGATAAGGGCTTCCTGTTTTGTTTCAACATCATAGACTTTTTAAAAGGTATTTGTCGACACTCTGAGAGGAGAAAGGCCTCCTGTTTAAACCCTGTTTCATTATGATGGTTCAATCAAAACAACTCGTCATAATTGCACAGCCCTCGCTCCAAAGCGTTTTTGCGAAGCACCAGGTATAATTCAGCCTGGGTGGCGTTCACATAAGGCAGGACAAAAAATATACCGATAAAAAAAGCCAGCAGACCCAGCAGGTACCAACCGATAAATGATAGATCCAGAACAAACATATTGAATTTATGGCCGCCGGTCATTTGCTCACTCAAATTCAACGCCCTTTTATACCCGATGTTCGGGCTGTCAGCCAGGATAAAAGGAACCATCCGGAAAGCATATAATTTTACAATCCCCGGGATGATGAGCAGCAGGAACCATAAAAAATTAATTACAGTCCGCCACAGCATTGATTTTACGATATCCATGTACCTCGTTTTATCAAATGAAAAACCCAGATGATTCAAATCAGCGCTGTTTTGGGCCGCGTGTATAAAATAGCGCCTCCCGCCAACTTCAAGCGGGTAACCAACAAAGACACGCAGTGCAAATAAAGCTATTATTATGCTAATAGCAATTACTATGAAGCCAATAATGTACATGATTAGGGACATATCGATAACTGGCGCTGCAAAAAAATTATCAAAGCCGCGGTAATCTCCGCTGCCGGATCTGTAGCTATATGACGGACCGCCGTTGCCACCGACGATTGCGATAATAATACTAACCAGGAAGGCTTTCCAGTAAGTAGTCCGCAAACTTTCCCAGGCTCTTGACTTAAGAAATTTTCTTGTCCACATAATTTAGTCCCCCGTTACATTATTTAACTTCAGGCCGAAAGTGAGGATAATGCTGTTTTCAGGACGTTTTCTGTCCCATGGCTGGGGAAGCCACACCCAGGCGAACTTGGTCTCAGTCCCAAATGATATCTGGCTTTTCATCGCTTCCATGGTTACGGGGCCTATAGATTCTATGTATTTCCTGACAGCATGGAACAAAGCCAAAGCTTCCGGCCGGCCCGCTAACAGACCTTCAACTGTCCAATTGCCCGGTGACTTCATCGCTGCTTACTCCCTAATTTTATTATTTATTATAAAGCTCCACTGCCCTGTCTAAGCCCCTTAAATGTATATTTATATTAAAGTTCACTTTTTTTACGTAGTCTAAGATAACATCCTTCCTGTCTGGCAATCTCGTCTAATATTGAGTGCAGAACTTTAGATTTACTTTTAATATCAAAACCATGTGAATTCTCTTTAGCTCTTATTAATGCTTGTCTTAATTCTTCAATTTTCATAACAGTTACTGCAATACAATAATAACTTTTTGAACGGCCTTCATTAAAATTACTTAACATATCCTTAAGTATTTCTTCTCTTATGTTCTGTAATTTTTTATATTCTTCAAAGCCGTTTTCCTGAATGTAATTAATATCTTCCTCAAGCTTTTGGTAGCACTTAAATGAGGTTCCTCGCTAGATCGTGTGGGTAAACAAATGTTCCCAAAATAATAAGCAAAAAAGTCAAGTGGTAAAAATGGTATAAGGTGGTTGCAAATATCGCTGAACAATCAGATTTGAAGGAAGAGCCTT